>NZ_JBLVXX010000003.1:0-178127 GCF_048283985.1 Enterobacter cloacae complex sp. 6730903
ATGTGTATAAGAGACAGGTATAGCACAGGCTATATTTAAATGAAAATAATTATCATTAAAGTTGTGTCAATGAAGGGCGTGTCTGATGGCGCTTCGCTTATCAGGCCTACGGAAAAGCAGTTTTGGAGTTTTGTAGGCCGGGTAAGCGCAGCGCCACCCGGCAAAAAATGGCTGGATTTTTAATTAAAGGAGTTTGTCATTACTTAAACATCCGGGAACATCACGCTATTCCCCGGCGCTTCCCTGTGCAGATGGATAAAGTTCAGGTGCCGTTCATACTGATCCAGAATGTCCGTGATCACCTGCTCCTTGCTGTAATCCATCAAATCATTCCCCTGGCTGCCTTCCAGCAAAAACGTCTCAAGCCGGTAGTAGGTCGACTTCCCGCTGCGCGCCCGGTAGGTGAACCCGGGTACCGAATACTGCTGCGGCCAGATCTGATAGACAAAGTTCTGCTCGTCGCCCATGTGCACCAGCAGATCCAGGTGCCCCAGATTTTCGCCCTCCTCCGGCGGCAGGTTTTTCAGCTCCACGTAGGCGCCACGCAGCTTCAGCTCCTGGGCCACCTCTTCCATCGCTGGGAAGCAGACCGTCTCCATCATCTGTTTGGTGTAGCGCGTGCCAGGGTAGTTCATCAGGCGCGAGAGGCGTTTTTTCCAGCTCAGCCTGTCCTGCGCGCCCAGCGGACGCGGGGCGGTGTCGCGGCTGGCGCTGACGCGGCGGTAGTCTTCCACCTTAAGCGATTTATACAGCCCGGCCATCACGAAGAAGATCACGAAGCTGAACGGCAGGCCCATGATCACCGTGGTGTTCTGCAACGCAGAGATACCGTTGGTCATCAGCATGCCGAGCGTCAGCAGGCCGATGGCGACGGACCAGAAGATGCGCAGCCAGTTCGGCGCGTCGCTGTTAATGTCCTTCAGCTTCGAGGTGAAGTTCCCCAGCACCAGCGCGCCGGAGTCCGCCGAGGTGACGTAGAACAGCAGACCGGTAATGGTCGCTACCGACGCGCTAAAGGTAAACGCCGGATACTGCGCCAGCAGGCTGTAGAAGCCGCGCTCCGGGTGCGCCATCGCTTCCTGGGCGAAGGTCGCGTTGCCGTGAATGATCTCATGCAGCGCGCTGTTGCCGAAAATCGACAGCCACAGCAGGGTAAAGGTGAACGGGATGATCAGCGTGCCCATCACGAACTGGCGGATGGTGCGCCCACGCGAAATACGTGCCAGGAACAGGCCGACAAACGGCGACCACGCCACCCACCACGCCCAGAAGAACAGCGTCCAGTTGTTCATCCACTCTGTCGGACGGTCAAAGGCGAAGCTGTTCAGCGTCATGCCCATAAAGCGGTTCACGTAATCACCCACGTTCAGCACTAAGGCATTGAGCAGGAAAGAGGTGTCGCCCATAAACAGCACGAACAGGATCAGCCCCAGCGCCAGCGCGACGTTCAGTTCGGAGAGCACGCGAATCCCTTTATCCACGCCGGAGGTCACCGAGATGGTGGCGATAATCACCGACAGCGCAATCAGCGCCGCCTTCGCCGCCATCGAATCCGGGATGTCAAACAGCACGCTCAGCCCGTAGTTAAGCTGCACCACGCCAATCCCGAGCGTGGTGGCGATGCCGAAGATGGTGCCGATCACCGCCGCGATGTCTACCGTGTGACCAATCGGGCCGTTGATCTTTTTGCCGAAAATCGGGTACAGCGCGGAGCGGATGGTAAGGGGCAAATTATAACGATAGCTAAAGTATCCGAGCGCCATGCCCATCAGGGCATACATCGACCAGCCCGTCAGGCCGTAGTGGAACAGTGTCCAGACCATCGCCTGGCGCGCGGCCTCCATCGTCTGCCCTGCCCCTTCCGGCGGCTGCATATACTGCGTAACCGGTTCCGCCACCGAGAAGAACATCAGGTCGATGCCGATACCCGCGGCAAACAGCATCGCGGCCCAACTCAGCAGGCTGAACTCGGGCTTGGACTGCTCCGGCCCGAGCTTCACCGACCCAAAGCGCGAGCAGGCAATGCAGACCACGAAGACAATATAGAGCGTCGCCGCCAGCAGATAGTACCAGCCGAAGGTCTTCGACACCCAGTTCAGGGTGCGCCCAATCCACTCGGCAGAAAAATCACGAAAGAAGATCGTCGTCAGGGAAAACAACAAAATCAGCCCGGCGGACGTATAAAAAACGACCGGGTTGATTTTGTCTTTTTCTCTGTCCTGTGAAAGGTCTGTCATCCAGTATCCCCACTGTTTTTGTAACTATTGAAATCCAAAATCGCAACAATTAAGACACATTTTATATTGAACGTCCAATCAAAAACCGCTTTAATAGTTAACCAACGCTGATGAATGGAGTGGCAAAAATGCCCAAAGTGGGGATGCAGCCGATCCGGCGCAGGCAGCTAATCGATGCCACGCTGGAAGCAATTAATGAAGTGGGAATGCATGACGCAACCATCGCGCAAATCGCCCGTCGGGCGGGCGTGTCCACGGGGATCATCAGCCACTATTTCAAAGATAAAAACGGTCTGCTGGAAGCAACCATGCGCGACATCACCGGTCAGCTGCGCGACGCGGTATTAAGCCGTTTACGCGCCCTGCCGGACGGCAGCGCAGAGCAGCGTTTGCAGGCGATTGTTGGCGGCAATTTTGATGAAACCCAGGTCAGCGGCGCGGCGATGAAGGCCTGGCTGGCCTTCTGGGCGAGCAGCATGCATCAGCCGATGCTCTACCGTTTGCAGCAGGTCAGCAGCCGTCGGTTGCTCTCAAACCTGGTGTACGAGTTCCGCCGCGAGCTGCCGCGTGAACAGGCTGAAGAGGCGGGCTACGGGCTCGCCGCACTGATTGACGGGCTGTGGCTGCGCGCTGCGCTCAGCGGCAAACCGCTGGATAAAACCCTGGCCCAGTCGCTCACCAGCCACTTTATCAGCCAGCATCTACCGACCGATTAACCGAGGAGAATTTATGTCCCGAATGGCAGAACAGCAGCTTTATATCAATGGTGGTTATACATCCGCCACCAGCGGTCGCACCTTCGAGACCATCAATCCGGCGAACGGTGAAGTTCTGGCAACCGTGCAGGCCGCCGGGCGCGAAGACGTGGACCGCGCCGTCGAAAGCGCAAAACGCGGGCAAAAAATCTGGGCGGCGATGACCGCCATGGAGCGCTCGCGCATTTTGCGCCGCGCCGTCGATATCCTGCGCGAGCGCAACGACGAGCTGGCAACGCTGGAAACCCTCGACACCGGTAAAGCGTTTTCCGAAACCTCGACCGTGGATATCGTCACCGGTGCAGACGTGCTGGAGTACTACGCGGGGCTGATCCCGGCGCTGGAAGGCAGCCAGATCCCGCTGCGCGACACCTCGTTCGTCTACACCCGCCGCGAGCCGCTGGGCGTGGTGGCGGGCATCGGCGCGTGGAACTACCCGATCCAGATCGCCCTGTGGAAATCCGCCCCGGCGCTGGCGGCGGGCAACGCGATGATCTTCAAGCCGAGCGAAGTGACCCCGCTCACCGCCCTGAAGCTGGCGGAAATCTACACCGAGGCGGGCCTGCCGGACGGCGTGTTTAACGTCCTGCCGGGCGTGGGCGCAGAGACCGGCCAGTTCCTGACCGAGCATCCGGGCATCGCCAAAGTCTCCTTCACCGGTGGCGTGGCCAGCGGCAAAAAGGTGATGGCGAACTCGGCGGCCTCGTCCCTGAAAGAGGTGACGATGGAGCTGGGCGGTAAATCCCCGCTAATAGTATTTGACGACGCGGATCTGGATCTCGCGGCAGATATCGCCATGATGGCGAACTTCTTCAGCTCCGGCCAGGTGTGCACCAACGGCACCCGCGTGTTCGTGCCCGCGAAGGTCAAAGCCGCGTTTGAGCAAAAAATCGTCGAGCGCGTGGGCCGCATCCGCGCGGGCGACCTGTTCGATGAAAACACCAACTTTGGCCCGATGGTCAGCTTCCCGCATCGCGACAGCGTGCTGCGCTACATCACCAAAGGCAAAGAGGAAGGCGCGCGCGTGCTGTGCGGCGGCGACGTACTGAAGGGCGACGGCTTTGATAACGGCGCGTGGGTGGCCCCGACCGTGTTCACCGACTGCACCGACGAAATGACCATCGTGCGCGAAGAGATCTTCGGCCCGGTGATGTCCATCCTTACCTATGACACTGATGAAGAAGCCATTCGCCGCGCCAATGATACCGACTACGGTCTGGCGGCGGGCATCGTCACCGCCGATCTGAACCGCGCCCACGGCGCCATTCATCAGCTCGAAGCGGGCATCTGCTGGATCAACACCTGGGGCGAATCCGCCGCAGAGATGCCGGTGGGCGGCTACAAACACTCCGGCATTGGCCGCGAGAACGGCGTCATGACGCTTCAGAGTTACACCCAGGTGAAGTCCATCCAGGTTGAGATGGGTAAATTCCAGTCCATATTTTAACCGGGAGGTTTATTTGCAATTTGACTACATCATTATCGGGGCCGGCTCTGCCGGCAACGTTCTGGCAACACGATTGACTGAAGATCCGAACACCACCGTCCTGCTGCTTGAGGCGGGCGGGCCGGACTACCGCTTTGACTTCCGCACCCAGATGCCTGCTGCGCTGGCCTTCCCGTTGCAGGGTAAGCGCTACAACTGGGCGTATGAAACCGAGCCAGAGCCTTTCATGAACAACCGCCGCATGGAGTGCGGACGGGGTAAAGGGCTGGGCGGCTCGTCGCTGATCAACGGCATGTGCTACGTGCGCGGCAACGCGATGGATCTGGACAACTGGGCGAAAGAACCGGGTCTGGAGCACTGGAGCTATCTCAACTGCCTGCCCTACTACCGCAAGGCAGAGACCCGCGACGTGGGGCCGAACGACTACCACGGCGGCGACGGTCCGGTGAGCGTCACCACCTCTAAGCCGGGCGTGAACCCGCTATTTGAAGCGATGGTAGAGGCGGGCGTGCAGGCGGGCTACCCGCGCACCGACGATCTCAACGGCTATCAGCAGGAAGGCTTCGGCCCGATGGACCGCACGGTCACGCCGCAGGGCCGACGCGCCAGCACCGCGCGCGGCTATCTGGACCAGGCCAAACCACGCCCGAACCTGACCATCCGCACCCACGCCATGACCGATCATATAATCTTTGACGGCAAGCGCGCGGTGGGCGTCGAGTGGCTGGAAGGCGAAAGCACCATTCCGTCAAAAGCGACAGCGAAGAAAGAGGTACTGCTGTGCGCGGGCGCTATCGCGTCTCCGCAGATCCTCCAGCGCTCCGGCGTGGGCAACGCTGAACTACTGAAGCAGTTTGATATCCCGCTGGTGCATGATTTACCCGGCGTGGGGGAAAACTTGCAGGATCACCTGGAGATGTACCTTCAGTATGAATGTAAGGAGCCGGTCTCCCTCTACCCTGCCCTGCAATGGTGGAACCAGCCGAAGATTGGCGCGGAGTGGCTGTTTGGAGGCACAGGCGTGGGCGCGAGCAACCACTTCGAAGCGGGCGGGTTTATCCGCAGCCGCGAGGAGTTCGAGTGGCCGAACATTCAGTATCACTTCCTGCCGGTGGCGATTAACTACAACGGCTCGAACGCGGTGAAAGAACATGGCTTCCAGTGCCACGTTGGCTCCATGCGCTCGCCGAGCCGCGGCCACGTGCGCATCAAGTCGCGCGATCCGCACCAGCATCCGGCGATCCTGTTCAACTATATGTCCCACGAGCAGGACTGGCAGGAGTTCCGCGACGCGATCCGCATCACCCGCGAGATCATGCACCAGCCTGCGCTGGACAAGTATCGCGGTCGTGAAATCAGCCCGGGCATCGAATGCCAGACCGACGAACAGCTGGACGAGTTCGTGCGTAACCACGCCGAAACCGCCTTCCACCCGTGCGGCACCTGCAAAATGGGCTACGACGAAATGGCGGTGGTCGACGGCGAAGGCCGGGTTCACGGGCTGGAAGGGTTACGCGTAGTGGATGCGTCGATCATGCCGCAGATTATCACCGGCAACCTGAACGCCACCACCATCATGATTGGCGAAAAGATTGCCGACGCCATTCGCGGGCGCGAGCCGCTGGCGAAGAGCACGGCGGCGTATTATGTGGCGAACGGGGCGCCGGTTCGCCGCTGAGTGCGAACGTCTCCCCTCACCCCGGCCCTCTCCCAAAGGGAGAGGGTGTCATCGTCCCCTCTCCCTTTGGGAGAGGGTTAGGGTGAGGGGAAATTATTTCCGAAATGCTTCAAGCCGCTTAACCTGCCGTCCTTCCCCGTCAAAATTCTCCGCCGCCAGCCAGGCGCGCAGCTCTGCATCGCGCTGCGGCCATTCGCCGTCAATAATCGAAAGCATATCGCTGTCGCGGTTGCGTCCTTTGCGCACCAGCTTCTGGCGCAGGCGCCCTTCCCAGACAAACCCCAGCCGCTCCGCCGCGTTGCGTGAGGCGATGTTCATCGAATCGCACTTCCACTCCAGTCGACGATATTTATGCTCAAAGGCATTTTTCAGCAGCAGCCACACCGCTTCGGTACCCACGCGGGTGCCCTTCATCCTGCGCGACCAGGTGACGTGACCGATCTCAACCGAGCCCTGAAAGCGTTCTATCGCCATATAGCTGACCAGCCCTACCGCCTTTTCGGTGCGCAGATCGATGACGGCAAAGGGCACCAGGTCGTCATCCAGCACCTTTCCGAGCACCCAGTGCGCAGTGGCCTCAACGCTCTCAGGCTGGGTGCTGGCAAGCCACGTCCAGTCGCTGTCGTCACCCAGCGCATAGGCTTCAAACAAATCAGCCGAATGGCGGTCGGCATCCAGCGGCTCCAGGCGGCAATACTGCCCGGTGAGCAGGGTACGGGTTAACGCGCGGGCGCATTTCCAGTCCGGGACAATATCGTTAACGGTTTGACCATGTTGATTGATTTCGGGCACGGCGGTGACTCCCTGAAAGGTAAGGAGTTTGTTATAGCAGGTTAAAAAGCGAACGCAAAGAGAGGTGACTCATAACCAGACCGAATGCGTTATTCCCGGATGGCATAAGCAAAGCAGAATTTCGACTTTGAGGAAATCCTCAGCCAGCCTACCGTAACGGTGCATAAAACAATCACAATATATTTTCTTCAGGGATCGCTATGACTAAAAAACTGCTGCCGTTACTGGTGCTGGCTGCGCTCTCCAGCGCTGCTCACGCCGCTACCCCACCCAACACGCTGGTTGTCGCCCAGGGTCTGGATGATATCGTGAGCCTTGACCCGGCCGAAGCCAACGAACTTTCCAGCATCCAGACCGTACCGAGTTTGTATCAGCGTCTGGTACAGCCGGACCGCGATAACCCGGAAAAAATCACCCCGGTTCTGGCCGAAAGCTGGGAAGCGGACGCGGCAGCAAAAACCCTGACCATCAAACTTAAGCCCGATGCGAAATTCGCCTCCGGCAACCCGCTGCGCCCGGAAGATGTGATCTTCTCATATACCCGCGCCGTGACGCTGAACAAATCTCCGGCGTTTATCCTCAACGTACTGGGCTGGGACGCCAGCAACATCACCAGCCAGCTGAAGAAAGTGGACGACCATACCCTCACGCTTCACTGGACGGCCGACGTCAGCCCGGCGGTGGCACTGAATATTCTCTCCACGCCGATTGCCTCCATCGTCGATGAAAAACAGGTTGCGGCGAACGTGAAGGATAACGACTTCGGCAACGCGTGGTTAAAAATGCACTCTGCGGGCAGCGGCGCGTTCAAAATGCGCGTTTACCAGCCGCATCAGGCCATCGTGCTGGAAGCCAACGAATCCGCCCCCGGCGGTGCGCCGAAGCTTAAAAGCATCATCATTAAAAACGTCCCCGATCCCGCTTCCCGCCGCCTGCTGATCCAGCAGGGTGATGCGGACGTGGCGCGCGATCTGGGTGCAGACCAGATAAGCGCCCTCAGCGGCAAGCCGGGCGTGAAGGTACTAAGCATTCCTTCTGCCGAGCAAAACTATCTGGTGTTTAACACCGGCAACAGCGCCAACCCGCTGCTGAATAATCCTGCGTTCTGGGAAGCCTCGCGCTGGCTGGTGGATTATGAAGGCATCACCAAAGACCTGCTGAAAGGCCAGTATTTTGTTCATCAGAGCTTCCTGCCGGTCGGCCTGCCGGGCGCGCTGGAAGACAATCCGTTCACGTTTGACCCGGCAAAAGCAAAAGCGATCCTCGCCAAAGCGGGCATCAAAGACGCGCATTTCACGCTGGACGTAGAGAATAAACCGCCGTTCATCACCATCGCGCAATCCATGCAGGCGAGCTTCGCTCAGGGCGGCGTGAAGGTGGATCTGCTGCCCGCGGCGGGTAGCCAGGTGTACGCCCGCGTGCGTGCGAAACAGCATCAGGCGGCCATACGTCTGTGGATCCCGGATTACTTCGATGCGCACTCCAACGCCAGCGCCTTCGCATGGAATGACGGGAAATCCAGCACCGTGGCCGGGCTTAACGGCTGGAAAATTCCGGAGCTGAACAACGCTACGCTGGCGGCGGTTGCCGAGCCGGATCCGGCAAAACGTCTGGATCTGTATAAGAAGATGCAGGAACAGTTACAGCATAACTCGCCGTATGTGTTCGTTGACCAGGGCAAAACCCAGATCGTGGTGCGCGATAACGTGAAGGGGTATCAGCAGGGGCTGAACGCAGATATGGTCTGGTACGATCGCGTTACGAAGTAGCCCTTGTTGCCGGGTGGCGCTGCGCTTACCCGGCCTACGTTCCTGGTTTTTGCAGGCCGGGTAAGGCGAAGCCGCCACCCGGCATAAAGAGATTTCCCATGCCACAACTTTCCACCCGCGTGCTTCAGGGTCTGCTGACTCTCCTGCTCACGCTGTTCGGGCTACTGCTGGTCACGTTTGCGCTCTCTGCCTTTTCCCCGGTCGATCGCGTATTGCAGATCGTCGGCGATCACGCCAGCCAGTCCACTTACGATCAGGTTCGCCACCAGCTTGGGCTGGATCGGCCCCTGCCCGTGCAGTTCTGGCACTACCTGCAAAACCTCGCTCACGGTGATTTAGGCACCGCCAGCGCTACCGGTCAGCCGGTATTGCAGGACCTGCTGCACGCCTTTCCCGCCACGCTGGAACTGGCAACGCTGGCGCTAATTATCGGCACGGTACTCGGCGTGATTTCGGGTGTGCTGTGCGCCCGCTACGCCGGTTCGCCACTGGACTTAGCGATCAGAACGCTCACCCTGCTCGGCAATTCGGTGCCGATATTCTGGCTCGGCCTGCTGATGCTGGCTCTGTTCTACGCGAAGCTACAGTGGAGCGCCGGCCCCGGCAGGCTGGACGACATCTGGCAATTCACCGTCGAGCCACGAACCGGATTTGCGCTGGTTGATACCTGGCTTTCCGGCGACCGCGAGGCGTTCCACAACGCCATCAGCCACCTGGTGCTGCCGGTGCTGCTGCTGGCCTACTACTCGCTGGCAAGTATCACCCGCCTGACGCGCTCCGCCTGTCTGAGCGAGTTGAACAAAGAGTACATATTGCTCGCCCGCGCCAAAGGCGCCGGAGAGATGACCATCCTGCTGCGTCACGTGCTGCCGAACATTCGCAGTACCCTATTGACGGTGATTGCGCTGGCCTACACCAGCATGCTGGAGGGCGCGGTATTAACCGAAACCGTCTTCTCATGGCCGGGCATCGGGCGCTACCTCACCACGGCCCTGTTCGCCGGTGACACCACCGCCGTGATGGGCGGCACGCTGCTGATTGGCGTCTGCTTTGTTCTGATCAATAACCTTACCGACCTGCTTGTGCGGGCGACCGATCCCAGGGTGCGCTAATGCCGTTTTATCTCTTCTTACGCCGCCTGCGCCGCTCCCCTGCCGCGTTTTGCGGGCTGATCGCCATCGCGCTGCTGGTGCTTATTGCCCTGTTCGCGCCGTGGCTTGCGCCGCATGATCCCAACTGGCAGGACGCCGCCGCGCGTCTGCAACCGCCCAACGCGCAGCACTGGCTGGGTACCGACAGCTATGGGCGGGATCTGCTCTCCCGATTAATCTACGGCACCCGTCCGGCACTGGGGCTGGTGGCCTTAGTCACCGTAATTACCCTCCCCGCCGGTCTGCTGGTGGGGATTTTGTCAGGCTACTACGGCGGCTGGATGGAGCGCATCCTGATGCGCTTTACCGACGTGGTGATGTCGATGCCGCGCCTGATCCTCGCCTTCGCGTTTGTCGCGATGCTCGGCCCCGGTCTGGTGAACGGCGCGCTGGCGCTGGCTTTAACGACCTGGCCTGCCTATGCGCGCCAGGCGCGCAGTGAAATCCAGCGTCTGCGCCACAGCGATTATCTGGCCGCCGCGGAGATGATGGGCATTCGCGGCCCGCGCCTGCTGGTCGGCCATATTCTGCCCCTGTGCCTGCCCTCCGCGATTGTGCGGCTGGCGCTGGATCTGGCCGGGATCATTCTGGCCGCCGCCGGGCTGGGCTTCCTTGGCCTGGGCGCACGTCCACCGATGGCGGAATGGGGCGCGATGATTGCCGACGGCATGCAGGTCATTTTTGACCAGTGGTGGATTGCCGCCATTCCAGGCGGGGCGATTCTGTTTGCCAGCCTGGCCTTTAACCTGCTGGGCGATGGCCTGCGCGACGTACTGGAGCCACAGCATGACTGAACACCGCGTCATCGTCGATGCGCTAAATATCGACTACCCCGCCGCGCGCGTGGTCCACAACCTGAGCTTTACGCTTGGCAACGAGCGGCTGGCGCTGGTGGGAGAATCCGGCTCCGGCAAGTCCATGTCTGCCCGCGCCCTGATGGGGCTGGTGCGCAAGCCCGGCATCGTGAGCGCTAAGCGGCTTAACGTGCTTGGCAACGACCTGCTGACCCTGAACAGCCGCCGCTGGCAGGCGCTGCGCGGCAACGGCATTGCGATGGTTCTACAGGACCCGCGCTACGCGCTAAACCCGGTGAAAACCGTCGCCGCCCAGCTTGATGAGGCGCTGACCCTCCATCAGCGCCTGCCCCGCGCCGAACGCCTGGCGCGCATTCACGATATCATCCGTGCCGTAGGGCTGAACGAGCACGTGCTCCAGCGCTATCCCGGCGAACTCTCCGGCGGCATGGGCCAGCGCGTGATGATCGCCATTGCGCTCATCAACAACCCGCAGGTGCTGATCGCCGACGAACCGACTTCCGCGCTGGACGCACGCCTGCGCAACCAGATCCTGGAGCTGCTGGTACAGCAGTGCGAGGCGCGGCAGATGGCGATGCTGTTAATCAGCCACGACTTGCCGCTCGTCGCGGAACACTGTGACCGCGTGCTGGTGATGTATCAGGGTGAGAACGTTGATGAAATGGCGGCGAGCCAGTTGCCGCAGGCAACCCATCCCTACACGCGCACGCTCTGGACCTGCCGCCCGAACGCCGGGACGTTTGGCCAGATGCTGCCGACGCTCGACCGTTCGCAACCGTGGAAGGAGGCCGACAATGGCACTCGTTGAGGTTAACCAGCTCCGGGTGAGTTTTGGTGAAAAAACGGCGGTTTCCGCCGCCAGTTTTGCCATCGAAAAAGGCGAAACCTTCAGCCTGATCGGTGAATCCGGCTGCGGCAAATCGACTCTTCTGCGCGTGCTGGCGGGGCTGCTGCGCGAGTGGAATGGCCACATTTCCGTCCTCGGGGAAAATTTACGGCCGGGACGACGTTTTGAAGGCGCGCTTCGCCGTAACGTGCAGATGGTGTTCCAGGATCCTTGGGCGTCTTTGCACCCGAACCACACCATTGCCCGCACCCTGTCGGAGCCGTTAAATATCCACGGCGAAACCCAGGTTGCCGAAAAGGTGGCGGATGCGCTGCAACAGGTGGGTCTGGCTGCCGACGCGGGCAGGCGTTACCCGCATCAGCTTTCCGGCGGACAGCGTCAGCGCGTGGCCATTGCCCGCGCGCTGCTGCTGCGCCCGCAGCTTCTGCTGCTGGATGAACCGACCTCGGCGCTGGATATGTCGGTGCAGGCGGAGATCCTGAACCTGCTCAACCGCCTGAAGGCGCAGCACGGCATGACCTACCTGCTGGTGAGCCACGATGCGGACGTGATTGCGCATATGTCCGACCGGGCGGCATTTATGGCGCACGGGGAGATCCAGCGGGTGTTTGACCGTGAGGCGATGTTGCGGGGCGAGCACAGGATGGGGTAAACCGTGCGGCGGCGAATGCCGCACGCATTTTGTAGGCCGGGTAAGGCATCGCCGCCACCCGGCAAAAAATCACTTCAGCAGCTTCACCGTGGCATCAATGTCGATCTCATCTTCAGTGAAGATCAGCGTCGTGTTCTGGAAGGTAGTGATCGCCAGCTTCTTCACCGTGCGCATTTCGCCCGGCTTTTTCTCGGTTTTGGGTTTGATGCTGTTCATCAGCAGCCCCACCGACAGCACCGCATTCTCTTTGTCGATTTTGGTCTCAACGGGTTCTTCCTCGCTGAACACCACGAAGGATTTAATTGAGGTGAGCTTCACGCGCTCGCCCGCAATATAAAGATGCTTACTCTCCGGGATCACCTTCACCGCATACGCGGAAAGGCCTTTGCTGTTGGTGGTTGGCTCGAAGGTCACCGCCGCATCTTTCTTAATCAGATCAGGGTTGGCGACCTTAATCACATGAAAATAGCGGTTGTCGCCGTTTTCATCTTTGATAAATCCAAAGCCTTTATCTTTAAACCACGTTGTGATTGTACCGTTCATCGCTGTTACCGCCTGTCAGATCTCAAGACTAAAGTTTTGCAGCGCGCAGTGTAATGCACAATGGCTGAGGAGACAAAAAAAAGCCCCTGCACGGGAGCAGGGGAAAGTTCATGTCAGAGCTTATTAGAATTTAGTTGAACACCATCCCACCATCAATCAGCAGCGACTGACCGGTCATGTAGTCGGAATCCGGCCCGGCCAGGTATGAGACGCAGGCGGCGACATCTTCCGGCTCGGACAGACGGCCAAGCGTGATGCGTTTGGCAAAGGTTTCTGTCCCGTAGCCGAGCGGTTTACCCGCCGCCTCGGAGACCTGACGGTCGATTTCCGCCCACATCGGCGTTTTGACGATCCCCGGGCAGTAGGCGTTAACGGTGATCCCCAGCGGCGCGAGATCCCGCGCAGCGGTCTGGGTTAAGCCACGCACCGCGAACTTGCTGGAGCTGTAGACCGCCAGCTCCGGGTTACCGGTATGGCCCGCCTGGGAGCAGGCGTTGATGATCTTGCCGCCGTGCCCCTCTTTGCGGAACGCGTCGATCGCGGCCTGAATGCCCCAGATCACCCCTTTCACGTTGATGTTGTAGACCTTGTCGACAATCTCCGGCGTGATGGATTCGATGGGCGTGGACGGCGCCACCCCGGCGTTATTGACGATGACGTTAAAACCGCCCAGCGCGGTGCGGGCCTTTTCCACCGCCGCGAACACCTGCTCGCGGTCAGAGACGTCCACCTTCACGGCGACGGCCTTCCCGCCGTTACGGGTGATCTCATCCGCGACCGCTTTCGCCGTCTCTTCGTTGTAATCCGCAATAGCAACGGCAAAACCATCCTTCACCAGGCGAAGCGCGATCGCTTTGCCAATCCCCTGGCCGGAGCCGGTTACGAGAGCCACTTTTTGCATTTCTCTGTCCTTATATTGATTCACAAAATCTGGCTGAGATGGAGCTGGCCCATCAGCAGCGGGTTATCGCTGTAGTCGACGGGAATGGCCACCACGGCCGGGCCATCGACATCCATTGCCGCACGCAGCGTCGGTTCGAGCGCATCGGCGCTCTCGACGGCAAAGCCTTTTGCGCCGAACGCGTCGGCATAGGCTTTGAAATCGACCGGGCCGAACTCGACGCCGGACAGCCTCTGGTATTTTTTCTCTTCCTGGATGGCCACCATGTTGTAGGCGTTATCCACCCAGATGATGTGCAGCACGTTGGCGTTGAGGCGCACGGCAGTTTCCAGCTCCATGCTCGACTGCAAAAAGCCGCCGTCCCCGGAGACCGAGACCACCTTGCGCCCCGGGTTGACCAGCCACGCGCCAATCGCCCACGGCAGCGCCACGCCCATGGTCTGCTGACCGTTGGAGATCATCACCTGACGCGCCCGGAAGCTGTAAAGGTAGCGGGCGATCCAGATATGGAAGCTGCCCATGTCGACGGTGAGCGTCACGTCGTTGTTCACGATGTCCTGCATGGCGCGCACGATGCGCAGCGGATGCAGAGCAAACTGGTTAAGCGATGCGCCGCGACGGTCGAGGAGGTCCCGCTGATGCTGGCGATCGACAAGAATTTCCGAGGCGCGCTGGCTGAGTTCAAGTTTGTGCTCGATTCGACTGGCAAGCAGATTCAGCGTGGCGGCAATATCCCCGACCAGTTCCAGATCGGGAACATACTTGCGCTCCTCATAGGCGGGCAGTACGTCAATGTGCACCAGCGTGGCGTCGCCGCTGTTCCACATGGACGGCTCGTACTCCACCGGGCTGTAGCCGATGCAGATAATCAGGTCCGCCAGATGCAGCAGCCGGTCGCCCGCCTGGTTGTTAAAGAGGCCGACGCGTCCGGCGAAGCGGGTGAAGTGTTCCTGATTCACCGCCCCGGCGGCCTGATAGGTGCTGGTGACCGGAATACGGCTTCTCTCCAGCAGCTTATGCAGCGCGGCGCTGTTGGCGGGCTGGCTGGCCATCAGGCCGAGTAAGATGACCGGGTTTTTGGCCTTCGCGATAAGCTTCGCCACGTCGTTGATGGCTGACTCCGGCGCCGGGCCCATCAGCGCCGCGGTGCTGGCGGGTAAAATAGCCCCCGTGGTGGGCTGGTCGACAATATCCTGCGGCAGGCTGACAAACGCCCCGCCCGGCCTGCCCTGCTCTGCGGCGCGAAACGCGTTCGACACCACCTCGGCAATCGCGTCCGGTGAATTAACTTCGACGGCGTATTTGGTGACCGGGCTGAACATGGCGACGGTATCCATGCTCTGGTGCACCAGTTTCGCTTTATCTGCCCGCTTCACCGCCCCGCCCAGCGCCACCACCGGGTCACCTTCGCTGTTGGCGGTGGCGATGCCGGTGATCAGGTTGGAGCAGCCCGGCCCGGAGGTGACCAGCGCGACCCCGGCCTTACCGGTTAGCCGCCCTACCGCTGCCGCCATAAACGCCGCGTTCGCCTCGTGACGCACCGGGATAATCTCGATGGAGGAGTCCAGCAGGGAGTCAAAGACCTTGTCGATTTTTGCGCCCGGTATGCCGAACACCTGCTTCACACCCTGCGCTTCCAGCTGGCCGACAACCATATCGGCGCCGTGCGCCCACTGACGTGACTGTTTCTCACTGTTCACGGTAGTTCTCCTGTTAGTTTTCGACGGCGCGGATAGCCGCATCAAGGTTGCTGGGGTGCAGGTTGGCCTGTAAAAACGCGCTGTCGGCGGGCAGGTCAATCATCAGCTTGTGGATTTCGCCGAAGGTGAGCACGCCGTTCTCCAGCTGATAGTCGAGCAGGTGGCCCCCGCCCTGACGGTCGTCGGTGATAAAATGCTCGTGATAGCCCGCCACGTTAATGCCCTGCATATGCTGCGGGGTGCGGAACCCCACCAGCACGCCCTCGCGCTGGTTAAAGCGGAACACCGGCTGGTCATCCAGCACGTCGGTCATCGCCCGGTACGGCGGCGTCTGGCGCGGTACGGTGCGGGTGTGCGCGTGGCGGAAATTGCCGTCGATGCGCAGCGCGCAGAACAGGTTATCGGAGGGGATCTGCTGGTCGATCACGTCGTGGATCTGCTGACGGCTGACCGGCCCGTCGAAGGTTTTGCGGTACTGCGGCTGGAACCAGGTCATCACCGCGAACGGCGTTTTTTGCTCCGGCTTCGCGGCGCGGGCGCTGCCGTCGGCGCGCAGCTGGTACACCTGGCTGCTGAAGGCAATCATTTCACCGTCCAGCTCGTTAAAGGTACCGAGACCAAAATCACCGTGTGCCAGCAGGTCGGCGATGGTCGTCTCCCCTTCGTAGACGCCGCTTAGCAGGGCGCTCATTAGCGATGTCTGATAGATCACGCTGTCAGGATGCTGAGCCGAGAACCCACGCAGGGTCTCGCATAAACTCGCCTCACAGTCGCATGCAGATGAATGCATCATCATGCCCGTCCTCTTCAACTTTATTTATAAAGGTTAAATAAATGTTGACCCGATTCAGCAGAGAGTTCCAATATAGAATCCATGCTGGTTTGAGACGTTTTTGATATGGAACTTCGTTATCTGCGCTATTTTGTCGCGGTAGCACGCGAGCGACACTTCACCAGGGCGGCCAAAGCGCTGGGTATTTCACAGCCTCCTCTGAGCCAGCAGATCAAACGGCTCGAAGAGGAGGTGGGCACGCCGCTGTTCAGGCGCCTGACGCGGGGCGTGGAGCTGACCGAGGCGGGAGAAGCCTTCTATGAGGACGCCTGTAAGATCCTGGCGCTGAGCGATGCCGCGCTGGAGAAAGCCCGGGGCATCGCGCGCGGGCTGAACGGCAGCCTGTCGATTGGCATCACCAGTTCAGATGCTTTTCATCCTAAAATCTTCGCCCTGATACGTCAGTTTCAGGTGCAGAACATGGCGGTGCAGGTTCACCAGGTGGAAGCCAATATGTCGTCGCTGACGACGATGCTGGCGGAGGGTGAGCTGGATATCGCCTTTGTGCGCCTGCCGTGCGAGAGCAGCAAGGTGTTTGAGTTAAAAATCCTCGATCGGGAGCCGATGGTGGTGGCGCTGCATCGCGATCATCCCCTGGCGGCGTGTGGCGATCTGGCGCTGGACGAGCTGCGGGATACGCCGGTGGTGCTGTTCCCCCAGGAGGTCGCGCCGGGGTTGTATGACCGCGTTTACGGCAGCTGCGAGCGGGCCGGGATCGATATGCAACATACGCTGCAATCTTCACAACTTTCCTCTTCCCTGAGCATGGTCTCCGCTGGCGGCGGATTCGCGCTGGTGCCGAAATCCATGGCCGCTATTTCTCCGCCGAATGTCACCTACCATGCGCTGCGCTCACCTGAGCTTTATACCGATATCGCGCTCTGCTGGCGGCGCTTTGAGCGTTCGCGGACGGTGAAGCGGTTTCTGGCGATGATGAGCGAGGGGTAACGACGGTGCGGCTGTGCCCGGCGGCGCTGCGCTTGCGCGGACCTACGCTTCGTGTCGCGGGTTGGTTGGCTGGTTGGCGGTTTTGTAGGCCGGGTAAGGCGCAGCCGCCACCCGGCAATGCCCTTCTGGAAGCCGCCTCGCAAACTTTTAAGCAACCTTATGTAATTCAGGGTTATCCCTTTTCATCCCTTCTCCGCGGTCGTAAAGTGCCTGCGTTGCGGCACATCCGTAACCGGGCGTAGGAACCCGTTAGCATAACATGACATTTTTTGGACAACGAGGATGCTAAATGGCGACTACCCCTGGATTTTCATACGTACACGCTGAAGAAAGCGCTGTTCATCACCTTCTTCACCTGCAACTTCCCGATTCTGCGGATCTCTTTGAACTGGCTGACACCTGTGCGGCGTACGTAAGCGTACTGGTGGAAACGGACGATGCGGTGACATTTGCCACGCTCTGTAAGCAACTGCTGGCAGCGCTGAAGCGGCTGCGGGAATGCTGCGATGCCGAACTGCCTTCGTATCTGGTTGAACAGCTGATCACAGGGGAAAAGATCGCCTCCTGCGTGCCGGACTGCTGGCAGGATACGGCGTTGCAGGTGGACTATGCCGTGGCGTTAACGCTGGCGGTGATGGGCGGGACGTTGCCTGTGAGCGTGGCGAAAGAACTCACCGGGCTGCTGCATGATATGGTCTGGCTGCTGGCGGAGTTTGTGAAGGAGCCTTATATCCAGGCGCACTGAGGCGGGTGATGGGAGGCCGGGGCTCTGTTGGGTAAAAAGCAGGACTTTGGCCTTACTAAAAGAATAGAGTTGTTTGTTGAATGTCCGTTAAGATCGAGAAGCGGACATAGCGATATTCAAATCTGTATCCAGCATCGAAATTTTTGCCAACAGCTCTGTAAAGTAAATGATGCGTGAGAAGTTGCGAACCTACTTTTTCCTTACTATAAAAACAGTTATCCAACTTTGCTAATGACTCTTTATTAAGGAAGTAGTTTTGCAACTTCACCCCACCCGACTGTATCTTCGTCGCGTAACTGAATCTGACCTGGATGACCTTTTCAGAATTTATGGTGACCCGGCTACGAACACCTTTAACCCAGCAGGGCCGTATCCTGACATACAGCATGCACAAACTGTTTTAGCTCGCTGGATTAACCACTGGGAAACTCACAATTTTGGAAACTGGGCAATCTCTTTGAAGGATAGCCCGGAAAGAATCATCGGTTTTGGCGGTCTGAGTATCAGCAGTTATGCGAATTTATTAATTAATAATTTAGGATATCGTTTCGCCACCGAGGCATGGGGAAAAGGTCTGGCGACAGAGTTTTCGAAAAACTCTGTCAGATATGGATTTTGTGAATTAAAGCTAACCGAGATATCTGCCGTAGTGAGAGGTAACCACGTGGCATCGCAGAAAGTCCTTCAAAAAGCTGGGTTGCAATACATCAAAGAAATTCATGATGTGAAAGGCGCGCCGCCGAGCCTGCTTTTTTCTCTTACGCACGGTGAATGGTTAAGACAATCAATGTGAGCGTATTTACTCTAAATCATTAATTCAAAAGAATCGTTCTACGGCGCTTTGGAAAGAACCAACGTCCGTCATTGGCACAGAGCGGACATTCATATTCATCTCCCTCCCTCTCTATCGGCCCGCCGCCACTCTCAGGTATGAATGCGTTTATCACCTTGTTTATAAAAGCGATGGGCAGCACGGCCGCCCATTACTTTGCCGAACGGAAAAACAGCGGCCGTTAACCCGGCCCCTCGCTCCCCGCCGCCAGCAGCGGCACCACCACATCGCTGATGGGCACCGCAATCCCGTGCCTGCGGCCGTAGCGCTGGATCACGCCGTTGCGAATATCCCACTCCATCGGGCGATCCGCCTGACGATCGGCGAGGATCGACGTGCCCAAATCCACTGGCGCGCGCTGGAAGTTCGCCAGGATCTCCTCCGCCACCGCATCGTCCAGCTTCGCCCCTTCGGCGCGGGCGACGGTCAGCCCCTCGCGCAGGTAGGCCAGCGCCAGCTCGCTGATATCTTCGCGCCTGAACATTCCGGCGCGGCGATTGGCCAGCACCATCAGCCCGGCGACCGCGTTTTGCAGCAGCTTGCGCCACGCGACAGTAGTGAAATCTGTCGAGAGCTCAACGTCACAGCGCGTGCCGCGAAGCGCCTCCACCACCCGCTGCGCCTGCGGCACGTCCGGTAACGTCAGGCGCGGTTTAGCCCGCAGCCAGACAGAGGCGTCCGGCTCGCGCTGCGCAGGGAACCACACCACCGACGGCAGCACCGTTGCGCCATTGACCAAAGGCGCAAGCTGGGCTTTCTGCTCCACGCCGTTTTGCAGCGCGCAGACTACGGTGTTTTCATCGCACAGGGCGCGCAGCCAACCGGCGCTGTCGGCATTTTGCGTCGTTTTTACCGCCAAAAAAACGAGGTCAACGGGGCGCGTAATGACGCTGGGATCGGTGAGTACCGGACCAGGCACCACAATTTCATCCTCATCGTGACGCAGGCGCAGTTCCGGATGCGCGGTGCGACCACACAGCAGCGGCGTGCGGCCCGCTTCATGCAGCACCGCGGCAATGGTGGTCCCAATTGCACCGGGTCCTGTCAGCGCAATGGTTGGATAGTCAGACATGGATCACTCCCCTTTTGCTAAGCCTGCTATCAGTTATACCACCCTGAAAAGAGCGCGCCACGCCCATTGTCTATACTCAACTCATAACAGACAACGGAGTGCGCCATGCCCTTACCCGATTTCAAGTCCTCTGAACCTTATACCCTCGGCATTGAGCTCGAACTCCAGGTGGTTAATCCGCCGGGTTACGATCTGAGCCAGGACTCCTCTGCCCTCATCGCCGCCGTCAAAGACGACATCAAAGGGGGCGAAGTCAAACACGACATCACCGAAAGCATGCTCGAAATCGCCACCGGCGTGTGCCAGACCATTGACCAGGCGGCGGCGCAGTTCTCGGTGATGCAGCAGAGCATCCTGCGCGCGGCGGCGGAGCAGCACATCCAGATCTGCGGCGGCGGGACGCACCCGTTCCAGAAGTGGCAGCGTCAGGAGGTGTGCGACGACGAGCGCTATAACGTCACGCTGGAGCGCTTTGGCTATCTGATTTTGCAGGCGACGGTGTTCGGACAGCACGTGCACGTCGGCTGCCGGACCGGGGATGACGCCATTTATCTCCTGCACGGCCTGTCGCGCTTTGTGCCGCACTTTATCGCCCTGGCGGCCGCCTCGCCGTACATGCAGGGCACCGACACGAAGTTCTCCTCGTCGCGGCTCAACATCTTCTCCGGGTTCCCGGATAACGGCCAGATGCCGTGGGTCAACAGCTGGCAGGAGTTCGAGGGGCTGTTCCGCCGCCTGAGTTCCACCAGCATGATCGACAGCATTAAGGATCTGCACTGGGACATCCGCCCCAGCCCGCACTTCGGCACCGTCGAGGTGCGGGTGATGGATACGCCGCTGACGCTCGGCCACGCCATTAACATCGCCGGGCTTATTCAGGCGACGTCGCACTGGCTGCTGACCGCGCGGCCGTATAAGCATCAGGAACGGGATTTTCTGCTGTACCGCTTTAACCGTTTTCAGGCCTGTCGCTACGGGCTGGAAGGCATTCTGACGGACGTGCATACCGGCGAGCACAAAACCGTGGCGGAAGATATCGCCTGGCTGCTGGAGCAGGTTGCGCCGTCGGCCGAGAAGCTCGGCGCGACAAGCGCAATCAATGAGATTGCCCTGCTGTTAAAGCAGGGCAAGAGCGAGGCGCAGCGCATGCGGGACTTTATTGCCGATGGCGGCTCGCTGATTTCTCTGGTGCAGAAGCACTGTGAGCTGTGGGCGACGAGTCCGTAAGGCCGTGGCCCCACTCGCGCAGGCGCTGGAACAGCACGAACAGCGCCGGGATGAACAGAATCCCCACTACCGTCGCCACCAGCATGCCGCTGAACACCGTAGTGCCGATGATGCGGCGGCTCTGGGCGCCCGCCCCGGTCGCCAGCATCATCGGCAGGACGCCGATAATGAACGACACGGCGGTCATCATTACCGCGCGGAAGCGGCGCGAGGCCCCCTCCCGTGCGGCATCGACAATCGCCATTCCGTCCATGCGCCGGGCGCGGGCAAACTCCACGATAAGAATTGCGTTCTTGGCGGCGAGGGCTATCAGTAGCACCAGACCAATCTGCACATACACATCGTTGGCGTAGCCCGCCAGCCACAGCCAGACCAGCGCCCCGCCGATGGCGAACAGCACCGAGAGCATCACGCTCGCCGGGAGCGTCCAGCTCTCATACTGGGCGACGAGGAACAGCCACGCCATCACCACCGCCGCCAGCACAATCCATATCGCCTGATTGCCGGTCTGCTGCTCCTGATACGACATGCCGCTCCAGGCGTAGTCGTACCCGGCTGGCAGGTTTTCCGCCAGAATCTCGCCCATCGCCGCCATTGCGGTGCTACTGCTCACCCCTTCCGCTGCCGAGCCGCTCACCGATACCGACGGGAACTGATTGTACTGCTGAATAAATGGCGCGCCGACGGTCGGCGTGATGGTGACGAGGTTGCTCAGACGCACCCGCTCGCCGCTGTTGCTGCGCACGAACAGGTCGCTGATTTGCTCCGCGCGCTCGCGCCACTGCATCTCGTTCTGCATCACTACGTGGTAGACGCGGTTGTTGACGCTGAAATCCCCGGCGCGCGTGCCGCCAAAGGCGGTTTGCAGGCTGCTGAAGATGCGCGACACCGGCACGTCGAGGCGGGCCGCGCGCTCGCGGTCAACGGTAAGCGTCATCTGCGGCACGTTGCTGCTCCAGGTGGTGAACACGCGGCTCAGCTGCGGGTGCTGGTTGGCTTTCGCCAGCACCTCACGCGTCACGCGCTCCAGCTCCGCCGGGCTTTGCCCCGCCTGCGCCTGAATGCGCAGGTCGAAGCCGGAGGCGTTGCCCAGCCCCGGCAGCGTCGGCGGCGCAAAGGTCATGATGGTGGCTTCCGGCAGGGCCAGCAGCTGGCGCTGAAGGGTGCCCATCACCTCATCCAGCGGCGGACGCTCGCTCCAGTCTTTGAGCATGATGGAGATAAACCCGCCGTTGGAGGCGCTGGTGCCATTGAGAATGTTAAACCCGGAGACCTGAATCACGTCTTCTACCGCCGGGTTTTTAGCGATCAGCTCGCGCGCGGTGGTCATCACCGCTTCGGTGCGCTCCAGCGAGGCTGCCTCCGGCAGCTGGACGCTGGCGAAGAAGTAGCCCTGATCCTCCTGGGGCAGGAAGCCCTTTGGCATCGACATGAAGCTGAATACCACCACCGCCGTCGCGCCTGCGGTGGCCAGCAGCGCCAGCCACGGACGGAGGTTGAACACGCTCACGATCCGGGTGTAAAGCGTGCGCGTGGCGTCCAGCCCGCGGTTGAATCCACGGAAAATCGCGGCGGGCTTTGCCGGGCGCGGGCGCAGCAGCAGCGCGCAGAGTGCGGGTGTCAGGGTGAGCGCCACCAGGCTTGAGAGCGTGACGGCAGTCGAAAGCGTCACCGCGAACTGGCGGTACAGCTCGCCCACGATCCCCGGCAGGAGCGCCACCGGCACAAACACCGCCAGCAGCACCAGCGTGGTGGCAATCACCGGCCCGGCAATCTGGCGCAGCGCCAGCGCGGTCGCCGCCGTACGGCTCTGCCCTTCCGCCATCAGCGTTTCGACGCTCTCCACCACCACGATAGCGTCATCCACCACCATGGTCAGCGCCAGAATGATGGCAAACAGGCTCAGCGTATTGGCGGAGTAGCCGAGCGTATAGAGCACCGCAAAGGTGCCCACCAGCGACACCGGAATGGCAAGGGCGACAATCAGCGTCGCGCGCCAGCTTTGCAGGAACAGGGACACCACGACCACCACCGCCAGCATCGTCAGCGCCAGCGAGACGCCAATCTCTTTGATGGTGGCGGCCACAAACGAGGTGGTGTCGAATTTAACTTCATAGACCAGATCGTCCGGGAAGCGCGTGGATAACCGTTCCAGCTCCGCGTGCACCGCATCGGCCACGCGCAGGGCGTTAGCAGACGGCGTCGGGTAGATACCGAGGTAGGCGGAGTCGTGCCCGTTCAGCTGCGCGCCAGAGCTGTAGCTGCGCGAGCCAAGCTCGATGGTGGCGACATCCTTCAGGCGCACCAGCTGACCCATCTCCCCGGCGCGGATAATGATGTTGGCAAAGTCGTCGGCCTGGTTTAAGCGCCCCAGCCCGTTAATGGTCAGCGTCTGCTGCTGGCCGTTAAACACCGGCGGCGTGCCGACCTGGCCTGCCGCCCCCTGCACGTTCTGCTCGCGCAGCGCCTGCGCCACGTCATCGCTGGTCACGTTCAGGGCGTTCATGCGGTCCGGACGCAGCCAGATGCGCATGCTGTAGTCCCGTGCGCCAAACATCTGTACCTGCCCGACGCCCGGCAGACGCGACAGCGCCTCGCGCACCTGGGTGCTGGCGTAGTTGCTGACGAACAGCGGCGTGTGGGTGTTGTTCGGTGAGTAAAGGCTTACCCCCATCATCAGGTTGGTGGCGCGCTTGCGCACCTGCACGCCATTTTGCTGCGCCTCGGTCGGCAGCTGCGCCACGGCCTGCGCCACGCGGTTCTGCACGTCGATGGCGGCGAGATCCGGGTCGGTGCCCGCCGCAAAGGTGATGTTCAGGCTGTACGTGCCTTCGTCCGAACTGGTGGACTCCATATAGAGCATATGATCCACCCCGTTCAGCTGCGTTTCCAGCGGCGTGGCGATGGCCTCCGCCACGTCAGCCGAGCTGGCGCCCGGCCAAGACGCTGACACATTCACGACCGGCGGGGTGATCTGCGGGTACTGCTCCACCGGAATAATCCTCAGCGCGATGGCCCCCAGCAGGGTGATGACCAGCGCAATCACCATCGCAAAGCGCGGGCGTTTGATGAAAAACGTCAGCATGATGGCTCCTTAATTCAGTATCTGGACGGCTGCGCCTGGCTGCACGCGCTGCGCACCGTCAGTAATCGCTCGCTCACCGGGCTTCACGCCGGAGGCAATCCGGAACTGCTGGCCGATCTGCCCGGCGACCTTCAGCGGACGCATTTCGGCTTTGCCATCGGCGTTAACCACCCATGCGAAGAACCCGTCGCCATTCTGCTGTACGGCAGCGGCGGGCAGAGTCAGCACCGGTTGCTCGCTTACCGGACGCAGGTAGACGTTCACGTTGCCGCCGGGCAGCAGCTGATGGCGCGGGTTGGCGAACTCGGCGCGCAGCATCACGCTGGCGGTGCGCGGGTCGATGCGGTTGTCCACGGAGGTGAGTTCACCGCTGATGCGCTGGCCGTTGCTGTCAATCAGCGCCTGCCAGGCCTGCTTCATGGCGCTGATATCCGCATGCTGTCCGGCTTTGGTGGCAAACGCGCCCTCTTCCAGCGCAAAGGCGATGCGGATCGGATCAAGCTGCACCACCTCCACCAGCACACCGCTGGCAGGATTCACCAGACTGCCGACGTGAAAGTTGCTGTGCCCCACGCGTCCGTCAATCGGTGAGGTAATGCGCGTGTAGTTGAGGGTGACGCTGCGGGTCTCGAGCCGGGCTTTCGCCTGCTCCAGCGCGGCGCTCGCTACGTCGCGCTGCATGCGGGCGTTGTCCACGTCGTGGCGGCTGATGGCGTTGCTGCTGCCCAGGCTTTCGAAGCGTGACAGCTGCTGCTGCGCCTGACGCAGCGTGGCTTCGGCGCTTCTCACTTCGGCCTGCGCCAGACGCAGGGCGGCGCGCGGCTCGGCGTCGTCCAGTTCGAACAACACGTCGCCTTTTTTCACGTACTGCCCGTCGCGGAAGTGGATTCTGGTGATGACGCCTTCCGTGCGGGCGCGCAGTTCAACGGTGTGGATAGCTTCAATGCGGCCCGGAATTTGCCGCTCGGCGGCGTGGGCGGTCTGCTCCACGGTGGCGACACGCACGGGAATGGCCGCGGCGAATGCGGGTGGCAGGGTGCAGGCGAGGAGCGCGAACAGAAGTGGGAATTTCATGGGAGTACCTCGGCGTTGTTTTCCCTCACCCCGGCCCTCTCCCTGTGGGAGAGGGAGGTCAGAGTTCCCTCTCCCACAGGGAGAGGGTTAGGGTAAGGGCAAAAGGTTATGCAGCCTTACGGAACCTGCGGGTCAGTCGCTTCTCGATTTCGACGACGAAGAACATCACCCCCGCCACCGCCAGCGTCACGAACCAGTAGCGCAGCGGCAGCGCTTCGGTGCCGAACAGCATCTGCATAAATGGCAGGTAGATAATCGCCGCCTGGAGCAGGAACAGTACGCCCGTTACCAGCCAGATCCCTTTGTTCGCCAGCAGGCCGCGGTTGAGGGAGAATCCGTCGGTGTTGCGGCAGTTAATCATGTATACCCACTGGGCACAGACCAGCATCTGCAACAGCACGGTGCGGATGAACTCCGCGCTGTGGCCGCGCGGGGCCAGCCAGGCTTCCAGCGCAAAGGCGGCGATGGCAATCATGGTGCCGACGAAGGCTACGCGCCAGACGGCGTAGGCGTCCATCACGTGCTGCCCGGTCTGACGCGGCGGGCGGCGCATAATGTTGCGCTCGGCGGCCTCGAAGGCCAGACCGAAGGAGAGCGTGGCGGAGGTCGCCATGTTCATCCACAGGATCAGCACCGGCGTCAGCGGAATGATGTTCCCCGCCAGCAGCGCAATCACAATCAATAGCCCCTGCGCCAGGTTGGTCGGCATGATGAACAGGATGGTCTTCTTCAGGTTGTCGTAAACGCGACGCCCCTCTTTCACTGCGCTGGCGATGGTGGCGAAGTTATCGTCCGTCAGGACCATGTCCGCCGCCTCTTTGGTCACTTCCGTGCCTTTGATGCCCATCGCGATACCCACGTCCGCCTGGCGCAGCGCCGGGGCATCGTTCACGCCGTCGCCGGTCATGCCAACGATTTCGCCTTTGTCCTGCAACGCTTTCACCAGGCGCAGCTTATGCTCCGGGCTGGTACGGGCGAAGATGTCATACTTCACCGCCGCTTCCGCCAGCTCGGCGTCGTCCATCTTCTCCAGCTGGTAGCCGGTGACCGCCTGCTCGCTGTTGGTGATCCCCAGCATCTGGCCGATGCTCATCGCCGTCTGCGGGTGATCCCCGGTGATCATCTTCACGCGGATCCCCGCCTGCTGGCAGGCGTTAATCGCCTCAATCGCTTCCGGACGCGGCGGATCCATCATCCCGGCAATGCCGAGGAAGATCAGACCGTGGCTCAGGTCGTCGTGAGTTAATGCCTGCTCGCCGTTCGCTGGCTTGAACGCCGCGGCGACCATGCGCAGCCCCTGACGCGCATAGCGCTCCATCTCCGTTTCCCAGTACGCGCGGTCAAAGGCTTGCGCACCGTTGCGGGTCTGCTGCTGCTCACACAGGGCGAAAATCACGTCCGGCGCGCCGGTGATCAAAATCTGCTCCTCACCGCCAATCTGGTAGTGGGTGCTCATGTACTTGTACTGCGAGTCGAACGGGATCTTGTTAACCAGCGTGGTCTCGACCGGCGCGAGGTGCGCTTTCGCCGCCAGCACCTTCAGCGCGCCCTCGGTCGGGCCGCCGGTGATGCCCCACAGCCCGCGCTCGTCCTGAATCAGCTGGCTGTCGTTACACAGGTCGATGGTGCGCAGGTACTGCTCCAGCACGGTGCCCGGCTGGATCTGCACCGGCTCGTCGCTGCCTTCGAGGTAGATGTTACCCACCGGCTCGTAGCTGTTGCCGTCCACGCGATAGCAGGTATCGGCGGTGATGATGGCTTTCACCGTCATCTCGTTCATGGTTAGGGTGCCGGTTTTATCCGAGCAGACCACGGTCATCGCGCCCAGGGTTTCAACCGTCGGCAGCTTGCGGATAATCGCCCGCTTGCGCGCCATCGCCTGCACGCCCAGGGAGAGGATAATGGAGATAATCGCCGGCAGTCCTTCCGGCACGGAGGCTACCGCCAGGCTAATCAGGGAGAGCAGCAGCTCGCCCATCGGGATCTCGCGGAACACCAGGCTGAAGACAAACAGCGCGGCCATCATCGCCAGAATGATGGCGAAGATCGCTTTACCCAGCTTGTCCATCTGCACCAGCAGCGGGGTGCGGTGTTTTTCAATGCCCGCCATCATCTGGTTGATGTGGCCGAGTTCGGTCTCCTGGCCCGTGGCAATAACCACGCCCACGCCGCCGCCCGCGCTGACCGTCGTACCGGAAAAGACCAGGTTCGTGCGGTCGCCCAGCGGTAATTCGCCGTTCAGCGGGT
The DNA here is from genome assembly GCF_048283985.1 of Enterobacter cloacae complex sp. 6730903. Taxonomy (NCBI): domain Bacteria; kingdom Pseudomonadati; phylum Pseudomonadota; class Gammaproteobacteria; order Enterobacterales; family Enterobacteriaceae; genus Enterobacter; species Enterobacter cloacae complex sp. 6730903. The sequence goes on from NZ_JBLVXX010000003.1 coordinate 27,350, forward strand.
TCGTGTGTTTATCCACCACGGTAGATTCGCCGGTTAGAATTGCCTCTTCCACGCGTAAATTATGCGCTTCGATTAAACGCATATCCGCCGGTATACGATCGCCTGCGCGCAACACAATAATATCGCCCGGGACGATTTCCGTCGTCGGGATAGTTTCATGGTTGCCGTTACGAATAACGCGCGCCTCGCTGGAGAGCATATTGCGAATACTCTTCAGGGATTTTTCCGCGTTACTTTCCTGAATGTGGCCAATTAAGGCATTGATTACCGCCACGCCCAGAATAACCAGCGTATCAACCCAGTGTCCCATTACTGCCGTTAATACGGCGGCTGCCAGCAGGACGTAAATCAGGACATCGTTAAAATGCGCGAGAAAACGCAGCCAGCCCGGCTTGCCTTTTTTCTCCGGCAGCGCGTTCGGGCCATGTTTCTGCAAACGTGCCTGCGCCTCGGCGCGGTCCAGGCCATTAGCCTGGCTCTGCGCCTGAGCAAGCACCTGCTCTACGGTCTTCTGGTACGCCTGCCCGCCTGCGGGTGGCATATTCTGCGAGAAATTTTTTTTGGTCATGGTATTTTTCCTTCAATATCCGGTGGACGGAAGCCGGAATTCCTTTCTGGCTTTAAATAATTCATTTTTAAATCTTGCGGGTTAAATTGATCTACCGCAATATATTGACTACCCGGTTATTCAAAACTGATTAAAATTATTTCGATGCGTTGATTTTTACAAAATATTTCTAAACCAACACTAAACGAGGAGGAAGCATGTTTGGTATTTATCGCGGACGGCGCCTGGCGTTATACATTGTCGCAGCCATTGTTATTGCGACGTTAATTGGATATAGCACCTATAGCTTTGTAAAATTATTTTCGTGAGAAAGACGTTTATTTACATAACGCGATATTAATTTAATCGCCCCGAAAATATTATCTATTTTCTGTTATTAATTCGCAGAATTACGGTGGCCTTTCACCCAATTTTGCCAGCGGGGATGATATTGCTTTACGTTTCAGGATGCCGGACAATGACATTTTTAACTGACGATTAACATTACGATGAAACACCCGTTAGAATCGCTGCTCACCGCAGGGGGCATTTTGCTGATGGCCCTGCTCTCCTGCCTGCTGTTACCTGCGCCGTCGCTGGGTCTGGTGCTGGCGCAGAAGCTGGTTCAGACCTTTCATATGGTCGATCTGAATCAGCTGTACACCATTCTGTTCTGTCTGTGGTTTTTGGTGCTCGGCGCCATCGAATTCTTTATCCTGCGTTTCATCTGGCGCCGCTGGTTTTCACTGGCGTCGTAAGCCAGTGAGATCGCGCATCCCGTGGATCAGCGCTTCACACCAGGCCGCGTAGTCGTGGCCGCTGGATGAGGGGTGGAAGCTGACGCGATAGCCTTTTTCCCTCAGCACCTGTTCAAAATCCTGCGTGGTGCGATAGATACCGCCGCCCGGCCCCGTGGTTTCAAACTTCCCGGCCTGTAACCAGAAGCGCACCGGATACGGTGGAGACTGTTGGTACTGACGCGTCAGCCAGCCTGGGGCGTCACCTTCTGGCGCCCACCAGTAAGAACCGGAAAGGCTCAGCACGTTGCCAAACAGGCGCGGATAGCGCAGCGCTACCCATGAAGAGGCAATTCCCCCGTAGCTTGATCCTGCCAGTACGGTTTTCTGCCGCTGCATGCCGATGCCCTTCCCCCGCAGCCACGGCAGCAGCTCGTGCGCCATAAAGTCAGCAAAATCCGGGTTCGGCGGCAGCTCGTTGCCGCGACGGGCGTGATCGAGGCTGTCGATAAACACCACGTTAATCGGTGGTAGGTGATGCCGGGCAATCAGACCGTCCAGCACGTTGGCAAAATGGTATTCGTCCTGATAAACCTGTCCGTCGAAGAGGATGAGCGTCCAGCGTGCGGGCTGTGTGCCGCGCGGTTGGTAGATCATCACGTCGCGGGCATTGCCGAGGATGTTGCTGCTCAGCCTCTGGCGACTCAATGTCCCGTGTACCAGCGGCTGTGCCGTAGCCCGAACGGAGCAGTAGCGCGCCGGGCTGAGATCGAGCAGAGAAAAGCGATTCCAGCGATCGGTCTTCTGCTCCCCAAAGCTATTCGGGTTAAGCGGATCGGCCTGCGCGCTTACCAGGATGGCGCGGCGTTGATCGCGGGCAGAGCCTTCAACGATCGGCACATCGGGGGCGAGCTTGTACTGCATCACCGTATCAGCGGGGACCACGTAGCTGCGGAACCAGACGTCGCTGTTGCCCAGGCGGAACAGCGGATCGTGGTCCCCCGCCGGCGAGCCGAGAATGAAGACGTTATCCCGCGCGCCGCGCCACAGAAAGGTCACGCGCTTATGGCTCGCATCTACCGGCTCCACCATCGGCGTTCCCTGTCGACGCTGCGCCTGCCAGAACGCCTCGGTACTTCCACCGGCAGAAATGTCGTTTGCCAGCGCCTTCAGCGTCGGGCTTTCTGGCGCCAGCATCTGCACGCGTGGTAACGGAGAGGTCTCTTTCATTCGCCACTGAAAACGCCACGGCTTTCCGGCTTCGCCGTGTAGCACCAGCGAGGTGTTCTGTTTCACCGGCAGAGCAAACAGCAGCGTGTGTTCCCCGTCGGCAGGACCGTTTTCGACCAGCGTGCGAATGCGGCGGTTTTGTCCGTCCAGCAGGCGCGCATCCGTCACGCCATGCAGCGTGGCGGAAACGTAATTTTCACCTAATTCAGGCAGGGAGAAGCAGACTTCGCCGCTGGCATCAAACTTTCCCTGAATATCGCCCTGCCGGGACGACTGCTCGCACGTTGCCGCCACGGCGGGCAGCGCGCCGATCCCCAACAGCAACCCACTCCATACCCTCTTCATTACCGCTTATTCCCCAACGAAATTTGTTAACAACGCTAATGCAAATGGTAATAATTTGCAATATCATCAACGGCGATTTACCGGTGTTTTTATGGCGATAGCAACCAAGGACGTTCAATAAAAATGTTTAAAAATAATAAGATAATGCAGCTCTGGCTGCTGAGTCTGGCGGCGACCAGCGTCGCGGCTCAGGCAGAAACGAAAGAAGAAACGATTACGGTGACGCAGGGCGTGAGTGAAGAGCCCACTGCGCCCGTAAAAGGCATTGTGGCGACGAAAACGCTCTCCGCCACCAAGACCAGCGCGGAGATCGTGAAGACGCCGCAGTCGGTATCGGTGATCACCCGCGATCAGATGAACATGCAGGACGTCACCTCCGTTTCGCAGGCGCTGCGCTACTCGGCGGGCGTGTTTACCGAGTACCGGGGCTCGTCTAACCGTAACGACGAGGTGTTTGTGCGCGGATTTAGCTATGTGCCGAAATTCCTCGACGGCTTAAGCTTTGGCGCAACGGCTTCCTCACAGACGGGCACAGTTGACCCGTGGCTGCTGGAGCGCGTGGAGCTGGTGCGCGGCCCGGCGTCGGTGCTGTTTGGACAGGTGAATCCTGGCGGGTTAATCAGCATGACCAGCAAGCGCCCGACGGCGGAGGCCATTCACAACGTGCAGTTCCGCACCGGCAATCACGATCTCGCCGAAGGTGCGTTTGATTTCGGCGGCAGGCTGAGCGACGACGGCCGCGTGCTGTATCGCGTGAACGGTATCGCCCGTACGCAGCATAATCAGGTGGACGATTATAAAGAGACGCGGATGGCGATCGCCCCGGCGATCACCTGGTACCCGAACGATCAGACCCGCTTTACGCTGCTGACCAGCTACCAGAAAGATCCGGATGCCGGATACCGCAATTTCCTGCCCGCCTACGGTACGGTGAAAAGCGTCGACGGGAAATACATCCCGCGCGACTTTAACGTCAGCGATCCGAATTACAATCAGTCCTGGCGCGAGCAGACGATGATTGGCTACGAGCTGGAACACCAGTTCGCCGACAACCTCACCTTCCGCCAGAACGCCCGTTACGCCACCATCAAGCAGAAATATCGTTATCTGGTTTACGCCAACAGCGCGGCCAACAGCACGGTGTTGACCCGTCGCGCCCAGCGTGAAGAGCGCACGACCAACGAATTTGGCCTTGATAACCAGCTGGAATATCTGCTGGAGACCGGAAGCGTCAGCCACACCCTGCTCGGCGGGTTTGATTACAAGACCAGTAAGGATAAACAGCTGCTGGCGCGCGGGAGCGGCTCACAGTATGACCTCGACTGGACAAACCCGGTTTACGGCGTGAACGTGAATGAAAGCACCTTCAAAACAGCGTCCGACGAGCAGCAAAATCTCGACCAGATGGGCCTGTATCTTCAGGATCAGATGAGCTGGAACAACTGGGAGTGGCTGGTTTCCGGGCGCTACGACTGGAGCGAAGTGCGTACCAACGACTTCACCGACAGCAGCGTTACCCAGCAGAACGACAGCAAATTTACCTGGCGCACTGGCCTGCTGTACGCGTTTGATTCTGGCCTGTCGCCGTACGTCAGCTACAGCACCTCGTTTGAACCGAACCTGCAAACCAACCGTGCGCCGGGCGTTACGCCATTTAAGCCTACTACCGGGGAGCAGACCGAGATTGGCCTGAAATATCAGCCGGTCGACACCACGCTGATGACCCTCGCGCTGTACGATTTAACTCAGGACAACGTCGCGACCTATAACAGCGCTGAAGGCTGGTTCGAAAATGCGGGCAAGGTGCGTTCGAAAGGCGCTGAAGCGGAAATCCACGCCACGCTGATGGATAACATCAACCTGATTGGCTCCTACACTTACACCGATGCAAAAACCGAAAGCACCACGGTGGCGGGAACTGAAGGCAAAACGCCTGCGCGCATTCCGGCGCATATGGCATCGGCGTTCGCCAGCTATACCGTTCCGGGCGGCGCGCTGAAGAGCCTGACCGCTGGCGTGGGGATGCGCTACATCGGCACCAGCTACGGCGATGCGAAGAACACCTTTAAGGTGCCATCGGTGGATCTGTATGACGCGATGCTGCGCTACGATCTGGGCGAGATGAACCGCAGCCTGAAAGGGGCAAGCGTGCAGTTCAACGTCAATAACGTGGCAGACACGAAGTATGTGGCGTCGTGCGCAAGCGATACGGCGTGCTTCTACGGGATTGGCCGGACGGTGACGGCGACGGTGAATTACAGCTGGTAAGCATGGTGCGGTCTGATCCCCTCACCCCGGCCCTCTCCCCAAAGGGGCGAGGGTGTAATCGTCCCCTCTCCCCTTTGGGAGAGGGTTAGGGTGAGGGGATGTTTTTCAGTGCGCCCGACCGTGGTTTTCTTTGCGATACGCCCCGGGCGGCTGGTTGAAGGTGCGGGTAAAGATGCGGGTAAACGTCTGCTGCGAGTCAAACCCGTAGCGCAGGCAGATGTCGTACACCCGCTCGTCTGACTCACGCAGATCGCGCGCCGCCATCAGCAGCTTGCGTTCGCGGATGTAGCGCCCCAGACTTTCGCCTTTGTACTGCATAAACAGCCGCTGTAAATGCCATTTTGAGTAACCCGCGTGGCGGGCAATTTCTTCGATGCGTAACGGCTGGTGTAGGTTGTCATCGATCCATTCGACAATCGTATCAATGACCTGAGCGGAAATCGTCATGCTGCTCTCCCCCTCTGCTTCTCGCTTAAACATTATTCCCACCACTCGCGAAATTGTTGCGTGGTATCACTCACCCGCACGGGCTCGCCCAGCTCCGGCGTCAGCAGCCGGTAGTTTTTATCCTTACTGGCTTTCGCCAGCTGGATCAGTGGATCGTTCCAGGTATGTTTCGCCAGCACAAAACGCCCGTTATGTCCCGGTACGACCGCTTTGGCATTGAGATCTGCCGAGGCCTGCGCCGTTTCCGCCGGGTGCATATGGATGTACTTCCAGTCCTGGTCGTACTGGCCGTTTTCCATGATGGCTAAGTCCACTCCGCCAAACTGCTCGCCAATCGCTTTGAAGTGGGGGCCGTAACCGGAGTCTCCGCTGTAGTAGACCTTTCGCTCTGGGGTGACAAACATAAAGCTGCCCCACAGGGTCTGATTACGCTTAATGCCGCGCCCGGAAAAATGGCGCGCCGGCAGAACGTGCACCGTCAGCGCATCGCTGATATGCACCGACTGGTTCCAGTCCCGCTCGTCGATAATCTCCGGGTTCATCCCCCAGTAGCGCAGATGCGACCCCACGCCCAGCGGGGTGACCACGCGCTTAACCTTCGGCAGCAGCGCCTTGATGGTGGCGTAATCCAGATGGTCATAGTGATCGTGGGAGATAATCAGCAGGTCGATCTCCGGCATGCTCTCCGCACGCCACGGGTACTCCCCCGCAAACGCTTTATTGAGGAAGGAGAACGGTGCGGCGTAGCTACTCAGTACCGGATCGATCAGGATGCGTTTCCCCGCCAGCTGCATATACCAGGAAGAGTGACCGAGCCACACCAGCGTGTCCTGTTCAGGCGACAGGCTCGCCAGATCGGTTTTCACCAGCGGCAGCGGCTGCGCAGGACGGGCGTTTTCGGTTTTACGGGTAAGGAACTGCCACCATGCCACCAGCATATTTTGTTGCCCGGTAAAGCCCGGCGTAGGGAGCGTGTTATGGAATTGCCCGTCGCGATAGTGCGGAGAGGCTTCCACTTCAGAGAGCTGCGCACCCTGCGGTGGCTGACCAAATCCGGCATTCAGTACAAACGGTAAACTGGCAGCTGAAGCAATAATCATGACTAACACCACGCAGATGAATAGAGGCTTTTTCATTTCCTGACCCGCCTACGCGCCCCATCCGATGGTTTGCGCGGGTGATACTTGATTATGAGTGAGTAAGCACTCATTATAGATAGGATGATTACGCCGTCAAGAAGGTTTTCGATCTTTGACATTCCGCGTTGCAGCGTATCAAGGCTCGTGTTTCAATCAGGGCTTTTACAATTGACGGGAGGAAAAATTTAGTGGCACGTCCGAAGAGTGAAGATAAAAAACAGGCCTTACTGGAAGCAGCAACGGCTGCGTTTGCGCAGTCAGGTATTGCCGCCTCAACGGCGTTAATTGCCCGTAATGCGGGCGTCGCTGAAGGGACACTGTTTCGCTACTTTGCTACCAAAGACGATCTGCTGAATGCCCTCTACCTGCATCTGAAGCAGGATCTCTGCCAGACCATGCTGGCGAATCTCGATCGGACCATCACCGAGCCAAAAGAGCATACCCGCAATATCTGGAACAGCTATGTGGACTGGGGCATTCGTAACCCCCTGGCGCATGCGGCTATCCGTCAGATTGGCGTCAGTGAAAAGCTAAACGCCGAAACCGAGCAGGCGGTGAAAGACATGTTCCCGGAACTGCATGAACTGTGTCGTCGTTCGATCCGCCCGGTGTTTATGTCTGACGAGTTTAAGACCTTCGGTGATGCAATGTTCTTATCGCTGGCTGAAACCACCATGGAGTTTGCCGCGCGCGATCCGTCCCGTGCCGTCGATTTTAAAGCGCTGGGCTTTGAAGCCATGTGGCGCGGGCTTGCTGAGGAAGATAACCATGGACAGTAAATCCTTGCAGGAACATGCCAGACGCGTCGCGCTGGAGATGCCTTTTACCGAACATTGCTGGCCGTTTGGCCCGGAGTATGACGTGTTTAAGGTGGGCGGGAAAATTTTTATGCTGATGGCGACGGCACACGGTCGGGCCCACGTCAGCCTGAAATCCGATCCGGAAAAATCGCTGCTCAATCAGCAGATCTACCGTGGCGTGGAGCCCGGTTACCATCTGAATAAAAAACACTGGATCTCCCTTTATGGCACGGACGACATCACGCCTGAACTGGTCACCGACCTGATTACGGATTCGTGGAATCTGGTCGTTGATAAACTGCCGAAAAAAGATCAGAAGTGGATACGGCCAGCCTGATTGTTCGTCTCAGACGAACAGAATAAGCGCTCGAATCGCACTTATCTTTTCCCGCTTCGCGCGGTAATCTGCTTTCCTTTCACGCCCGCCCGCGGGCGAATTTCATCACCAGGAGTTGTTATGGATATTATTTCTGTCGCCCTGAAACGCCACTCTACCAAGGCGTTCGACCCAGCCAAAAAACTGACCGCAGAAGAAGCGGAAAAAATCAAAACGCTGCTGCAATACAGCCCGTCCAGCACCAACTCCCAGCCGTGGCACTTTATTGTTGCCAGCACTGAAGAGGGTAAAGCGCGCGTGGCAAAATCCGCGGCGGGCACCTATGTGTTTAACGAACGCAAAATGCTGGATGCCTCTCATGTGGTGGTGTTCTGCGCGAAAACCGCGATGGACGATGCCTGGCTTGAGCGCGTTGTCGATCAGGAAGAGGCTGACGGCCGTTTCGCCACGCCAGAAGCAAAAGCCGCGAACCACAAAGGCCGCTGCTATTTTGCCGACATGCACCGCGTGGATCTGAAAGATGACGACCAGTGGATGGCGAAGCAGGTTTACCTGAACGTCGGCAACTTCCTGCTGGGCGTGGCCGCGATGGGCTTGGATGCGGTACCCATCGAAGGGTTTGACGCCGCGATCCTCGATGAAGAGTTTGGCCTGAAAGAGAAAGGCTTCACCAGCCTGGTGGTGGTCCCGGTCGGGCATCACAGCGTGGAAGATTTCAACGCCACGCTGCCGAAATCTCGTCTGCCGCTGAGCACGATTGTGACTGAATGCTAATGAAAATGGGCCGCTGCATGCGGCCCGTTACGCTTTACTGATGACAAGCCTGCGATGCGGATGGACCTCACGATCGTTTCCCCAGGCAAAAGCAATCCAGCGCTCTTCCAGCTCAGCGTAGGAATTTACGGGCGTTAACGTCCACTCTTCTCCCACCGTACCGTCCGCCACGCTAATGCGATAGTTCATGGTAAACGCCCAGTCGATCATGCGCAGCCAGAACCGTTGCCCGTCTCCCGTTTGTTCACTGTCAGAGACAACGATGTCGTATTCGCTTAGCACCCACTGAAAAAAGAGTTGTGGCAACCCGCTTATCACGCGTTGATGAACGGCACGCGGTGTACGCCACACCATCACCTGCGTGGCGGCACCGTGGGGAAAGGTAATTTCTTTATGAAATTTAAGCTTTACGGCATACGCCGTATAAGGTTTGCCGTCATCAGTGGTCACGAGACGATATTCATCACCATAACGCGATTTCAGGAGCCGGTATCCCACAGGCAGCAAAAACCCCGGCAGATGAAAATCCGCCGTACCTCGTGCCAGGAACGCTTCGGTGTGTTCGACGTTTCGGGAGATAAGGCCGAGTTTTTGGCTGAAATCTGCGGAATCAATCATCAGTGGCGACATTTGTTGTTTCTCATGGCGTGAGTATAGTCGACTTAATCCCTCATCGAAATGATGTCGATTCAGTCGGTTGGTTTAAGTTAAACGCCACCTTATACCTGTCTCATCCGCTTATCAGAGCCCGCTCTTATTCTCTGAAAGCCCCGCGCAAAAAACTTATTTCCCCTGCTCCGCCAGCCACGCCATCGCCCTCTCCCCTGCCTCATCCACGGGTAAATAGACCAGCAGCCGCGATCCGTTTCGCGGCGCAGAGTACCAGTACATCTGCTGGAGATGAAAATCCCCCAGCTCGGGATGGGTGAACAGCTTGAGCTGGTTCTCCACACCGCGCACGTCGTTACGCTGGTGCCACAGGGTTTTGAACTCTTCGGACACCGCAAAAAAACGCGCCAGCTTCGCTTCCCAGAGCGGGTCGCCACGGTGCTCAGCCATGGCCGCGCGGAAGTAGGAGACGAAAATCGGCAGCACGTCGTCACGTTTGCCGAGCCGCGCGCGCCACGCCGGATGGGTGAGGAACAGGTAAATACAGTTGCGATCTTCCGGCGGGATGGCGTTGAAATCGACGCCCATCAGGTGGCCGAAGCTGTCGTTCCACGCCACGATATCGAAATTCGGTTTCTGAATACTGGCAGGTTTCGGCATCAGGGTATCCAGCAGGAGACGCGTGCCTTCGCTGATCCCCTCGCAGCACACCGCCTGCGGGGCTTCGCCCGGCGGCAAACCGGCGAGCACAAAAAGATGTCGGGCTTCGGTCGGGGTGCATTGCAGCGCTTTTGCAATGGCGGCCATCACCGCGCTGGACGGATTGACGTCCCGGCCCTGCTCCAGCCAGGTGTACCAGGTCACGCCGACATCCGCGAGCATCGCCACCTCCTCCCGGCGCAGGCCCGGCGTGCGGCGGCGGCCGCTGCGCGGTAAGCCGAGACGCTGCGGATCGAGGCTTTCGCGCCGGGCACGCAAAAACGCCCCCAGTTGCTTGCGGGTGTCATCCTGGAGAGAGGTGACAGGTTCAGACATCAGCGCCATAACATCTCCTGCATGGTAGTGCCAGTACCAGTATAAGCAAGAACTGGTACCCGTTTATCAGATGGTTGATGCTACGACTCTACGCTGTTTGACGCAATGGAGTCATCATGAATACGTCAGTTGTTTCACCGGGTCGTGCGGGCCTGATACTGCTGTTAACCGGCCAGATGCTGCCGCTGATTGATACCTCAATCACCAACGTGGCGCTGGATTCCATCACCCATTCATTACACGCCACCGCCACCGAACTGGAGCTGATCGTCGCCCTCTACGGCGTGGCCTTTGCCGTCTGCCTGGCACCCGGCAGCAAGCTGGGCGATAACCTTGGCCGCCGTCGCCTGTTTATGTGGGGGGTGGCGTGTTTTGGCCTGGCCTCGCTGCTGTGCGGCATGGCGGGCAATATCGAACAGTTGCTTGGCGCGCGCATTCTTCAGGGCGCGGGCGCCGCGCTGATCATGCCGCAAATTCTCGCGACGTTGCATGTGACGTTAAAAGGAACGGCACACGCCAGAGCGATCAGCCTGTTCGGGGGGATCGGCGGAATTGCATTTATCGTCGGCCAGATGGGTGGCGGCTGGCTGGTGTCGGCGGACATCGCCGGGCTGGGCTGGCGCAACGCCTTCTTTATCAACGTGCCGATTTGTCTGGTGGTGCTGGCGCTGAGCCGTCGCTACGTGCCGGAAACCCGCCGCGACACGCCGTCGCGCATTGACTGGACCGGGACTGTCCTGCTGACGGCGATACTGTGCTGCCTGCTGTTCCCGATGGCGCTCGGCCCGCAGTGGCACTGGTCGTGGCCGCTGAAGACCGCACTGCTGGCGATTGTGCCGCTGGCCTGTTTGATGGTGCTGAACGCGCGCAAAAAAGAGCGTGAGAATGCCCATCCGCTCATCGCCCCGCGCCTGTTGCAGCTGCGCAGCATCCGCTTTGGCGTGCTGATCGGGATACTCTTTTTCAGCGTCTGGTCCGGGTTCATGTTCTGTATGGCGCTGACCATGCAAAGCGGTCTGGGGATGGCGCCGTGGCAGTCAGGGAACAGCTTTATCGCGCTTGGCGTCACCTATTTTATTTCTGCCTGGTTCGCCCCACGCCTGATTGCCCGCTACAGCACCAGCGCCATCCTGCTGACCGGGCTTGCGATTCAGCTTGTCGGTCTGGTGGCGTTGATCGCCACGTTCCGTCACTGGGGAATGCAGAATACCGCGCTGACGCTGGCCCCGGCCACCGGGCTGGTGGGTTACGGGCAGGCGCTGATTGTAAACAGCTTCTACCGCATCGGGATGCGCGATATTCAGCCTGACGACGCGGGGGCCGCGAGCGCGATTTTAAGCACGCTGCAACAGGCTGCGCTGGGGCTTGGCCCGGCCATTTTCGGCGCGATTTTGCTGCACGGGCTGCAAAATCATCACGGAGATTACACCCAGGCGGTAAACGTCTTCCTGATGGTGGAAACGGCCATGATGGTGGTGCTGGCGCTGGTCACGCTGCGTATGCGCCATCGTCTGTGTTTACCGGTCGTCAAGGCCTGTCCGGCGACAAAATAAAACTGCCTGAATTTGCATAATAGATCCGCAGCCGCCATTATGGGGCTGCATCAATACAGGAGACGTTATGCAGGAATTAATTGCTCAGGTTGAAGAGTTAGGGATTGAAATTAATCACACCACCTCTTTAGTGATTATCTTTGGTATTATTTTTCTTACGGCCATTATCGTTCATTTTATTCTGCACAAAGTGGTGCTGCGCGCATTCGAGAAACGCGCCCAGGCCAGCAGTCATTTATGGTTGCAGATCATTACGCAGAACAAATTATTTCACCGTCTGGCGTTTACCCTCCAGGGGATAATCGTCAACGTTCAGGCGGTTCTGTGGCTGCAAAAAGGCAGCGAAGCGGCGGAATTACTCACCACCTGCGCGAAATTGTGGGTGATGGTTTATGCCCTGCTCTCCTTCTTCTCGCTGCTGGACGTGATTTTCAATCTGTCGCAGAAAATGGCCACCGCCTCGCAGCTGCCGCTGAAGGGGATATTCCAGGGCATCAAGCTGGTGAGTGCCATTCTGGTGGGGATACTGATTATCTCCCTGCTGATCGGTCAGTCACCCGCCATTCTGATAAGCGGCCTGGGTGCGATGGCTGCCGTTCTGATGCTGGTCTTTAAAGACCCGATACTCGGCCTGGTGGCGGGCATTCAGCTCTCCGCCAACGACATGCTCAAGCTCGGCGACTGGCTGGAGATGCCGAAGTACGGCGCCAACGGCACGGTGACCGACATCGGCCTGACCACCGTTAAAGTGCGCAATTTCGATAACACCATCACCACCATCCCGACCTGGGCGCTGGTGTCCGATGCGTTCATCAACTGGAGCGGCATGTCCGCCTCCGGTGGTCGCCGCATCAAGCGTAGCCTGAATATCGATACCACCAGCATTCATTTCCTCGACGAGCAGGAGCAGCAGAAACTGATTCAGGCGAAACTGCTGAAGCCGTATCTGGCCGCGCGTCATGAGGAAATTAACCTGTGGAATCAGCAGAACGGCGAAGGGGAATCGGTATTAAACCTGCGCAAGATGACCAATATCGGCACCTTCCGTGCCTATCTGAATGAATATCTGCGTAACCACCCGCGTATTCGTAAAGATATGACGCTGATGGTGCGCCAGCTCGCGCCGGATGCCAACGGGCTGCCGATTGAAATATATGCCTTTACCAACACGGTGATCTGGGCGGAATACGAAGATATTCAGGCCGACATCTTCGATCATATTTTCGCGGTGGTGGATGAATTTGGCCTGCGTATTCACCAGTCGCCAACCGGAAACGATATTCGCTCGCTGGCTGGCGTTATCGCCAGATAATCAGGTGCTGGCGCGGGAAATAAAGCGCCAGTCCATCATGACCCTCTCCGTGGGCGCATCCGGGTTGTCGATTTCGTTCAGTAACAGATCGACCGCCTTGCGCCCGATATCCCGCGACGGCTGTTCAATGGTGGTGAGTGAAATCATCTCCGCCAGCTCAGTGCCGTCAAAGCCGACCACCGCGATATCTTCTGGCACCCGCAGCCCTGCCTGCTGAATGGCGCGCAGCGCCCCCGCCGCCAGCGTATCGGAAACGGCAAATACCGCATCCGGCGGGTTTGCTTTTAACAGGTTTTGCATCGCCGCCATGCCCGCACCGGAGCTGAGTTCACTGGCATACTCCACCGCCTGATAGTCCAGATCCCGCAGGTGTATGACGCTCTTATAGCCGCGCTCGCGCAGACGGGCATATTTGTAGCTGAGGTCGTGGTTGATGAGCGCAATGCGTTTGCGGCCCCCGTCGGCAAGCTGGCTGACAACGTGCTGGGAGGCATCAACATCATTAATCCCCACGCAGGAGACCGCGCCCGCATCGGCGTATTCAGCGCACTGCACCCACGGCGCGTTGCCAATCAGCGCGGCCAGCTCCGGCAGTTTCGAGAACGCATCCATGGTGATAATGCCGTCGACGATTTTGCCGGAGAGCAGGCTTAAGCCCGAGCGGGAGCGCTCAATATCCGAGCCGGAATTGCACAGCAGAATGCGATAGCCGTTCTTTTCTGCCTCGGCTTCAATGCCCTTCACCACTTCGGCGCAGAACGGGTTGGCGATGTTCGAGACCATCACCAGGATCATATAGCTGCGGGCAGTGCGCAGCTGACGCGCCAGCAGATTGGGCTGATAGTTACTCTCCTGGATCGCCTGCAAAACGCGCTCGCGGTTTTTCGCCTTCACGGTATCGCTGTTATTCAGTACGCGGGAGACCGTTGCTACGGATACCCCGGCCAGTTGAGCGATTTTCTGAATTGACATAGCGACGATACATCCTGCGGTTAGCGTTTTGTGCAGGCTACCATAAATTGATTGCCCGGCGAACCGGGCAATGCGTCAGTATTCCACGCGCACCCAGCGCTGCTGCTGATGACTTTTCATAATCGCATCAATGATATACATCACACAGGCGCCATCGTGGAAGGTGGCAAACTGCGGATTATCCGGCATCGCGCCCGCCTGCACGGCACGGTAAAACTGCGCCATCATATTTTTAAAGGCATCCGGCCAGCCTTCAATGTGCCCGCCGGGGAAGTGGGCGCTGTCGGCCACGTCACGGTTCATCAGGCCCGGATCGTCGCTGAGTATCTGGTTTGCCCTGGCGCGATGGCCGATCCACAGCTGCTGCGGGATTTCCTGATCCCACGCCACCGACTGCTCGCTGCCGTTAATTTCAAAGGTCAGGCGATTTTTTCGCCCCGCGCTCACCTGCGAGACGCTAAAGCTGCCCTTGCTGCCGTCGTCAAAGCGGAACAGCACCGAGCCAAAGTCTTCGGTGGTGACCGGTTTGTCTTCATACTCCGCCTGCTCGTCATGGGAGAAGGTCTGATGACCGCCCCAGTTGGCCTTGCGCGTTGGCCAGACGGTGGATAAATCAGCCATCACCCCGGTAATACGCCTGCCGGTCACATACTGTACCGTATCGCACCAGTGGGAGCCGATATCCGCCACCGCCCGCGACGCGCCACCGAGCGCGGCATCCACCCGCCAGTTGTAGTCGGTTTCCAGCAGCATCCAGTCCTGTAAATAGCTGCCGTGCGAGGCAAACAGCCGCCCGAGGGTGCCCGCGCGCATCATGCTCGCCGCCTGGCGCACCATCGCAAACTGGCGATAGACAAAACTCACGCCATGCACCACGCCTGCCTGCTCCGCCAGCGCCACCAGCTCGCGCGCCTCGTCCGGCGTCATGCACAGCGGCTTTTCGGAAAACACGTGCTTGCCCGCACGCAGGATCTGGCGGTTAATCTCCGCGTGCAGCTGGTTCGGCGTACAGTTGTGCACCGCGTGCAAATCAGGGAGCGCGAGCAGTTCCTCCACGCTGGCACAGGCGTGCGGCACATTGAGCTGGAGCGCCTTTTCCTGCGCCTTAACGAGCGAGCCGTCACAGAGCGCGACCACCTGCACAAACCCGAGACGCCTGAGCGCCTCAATATGCGCCGGGCCAATAAACCCGCTGCCGATAATCCCGACGTTAATCATGGCAGCCCCCTGCGGCGAAATCATCAAACGCCCGTCCGGAAACCGGGATGATATGACGGCGGATAAATTCGCTGCCCTCACTCGCGCCGGTATCGCCATCCTTCAGGCAGCACTCCCACTCCAGCACCGCCCAGCCGTCGTAGTCGTACTGGGTCAGCTTGCTGAAAATGCCCTTAAAGTCGATCTGTCCGTCGCCGGGCGAGCGGAAGCGTCCGGCGCGGTTGATCCACGGCTGGTAGCCGCCGTAGACGCCGCTGCGCCCGCTGGGGCGGAACTCGGCATCCTTCACGTGGAACGCTTTAATGCGCGCATGGAAGATATCGATAAAGGCCAGATAGTCCATCTGCTGGAGCAGCATATGGCTTGGATCGTAGAGAATATTACAGCGCGGATGGTTGTCGACCAGCGCCAGAAAACGCTCGAAGGTGACGCCGTCGTGCAGATCTTCCCCCGGATGCAGCTCAAAGCAGACGTCCACGCCCTGCTCGTCGAAGGTATCCAGAATCGACCGCCAGCGGGTCGCCAGCGCCTGGAACGCCTCCTGAAAGCGCTGCTCGTTGTGCGGCGGCCACGGATAGGAAAACGGCCAGGCCAGCGATCCGGAGAAGGTGGCGTGTGCTTTCAGGCCTAATCGGGCCGAGGCGACCGCCGCCTGCTTCAGCTTTTCCGTCGCCCACGCCTGACGCGCCGCCTCGTTACCGCGCACGGAAGCAGGGGCGAAGTGGTCAAACGCCTCGCTGTAAACCGGGTTTACCGCCACCAGTTGCCCTTCCAGATGGGTCGACAGCTCGCTGATGACCAGCCCATGCGCGGCCAGCTTGCCCGCGATTTCATCGCAGTAGGCCTGACTCTCTGCGGCTTTCTCCACATCAAAGATATGCGGATGGTTGCAGGGGATCTGCACCGCTTTGTAACCCTTCCCCGCCGCCCATCCTGCCAGCCCGTCGAGCGTGTTGAAGGGCGCTTCCCCGCCAATAAACTGCGACAGAAAAATGCCCGGTCCTTTCATTGTCCTCATACCACCTCCTGAACGTTACGCCTTGTCATCGTCATACTTAAACGTGAGAAGGAAAATCAGCGCGATCGCCGCGGCAGCCACCGCCGGGATCCACCAGAATGTGACCCACGCCTGCGGCACGGTCTGCCCTGCCACCAGACGGTTGTAGAGCGCGCCGGAAATCTGCGAGCCGAGCAGCATGCCGATGCCGTAGGTGAACATCACGATCATGCTCTGCGCCTGGCCTTTCACCTTTTCGCCCGCCACGCGGTCGGTGTAGATAAAGCCGACGACAAAGAAGAAATCGTAGCAGACGCCGTGGAGCAGAATGCCGAGATACAGCAGAATGCGCCCCTCCTCGCTGACGCCCAGCGCGAACATGGCATAACGCACGAACCATGCCAGCATGCCGATCAGCAGCATATATTTCACGCCCAGGCGGCGGAACAGCAGAGGGATAATCAGCATGAAGACGATCTCAGACATCTGCCCGAAGGACATGGCGGTGCTGACGTCGGCAATCCCGGCATCCGCCAGATACGAGGCGGTGTAGGCGTAGTAGGTGCCGAGCGGGACGGAAATCAGCATCGCGCAGACGGAGAAGACGAAGAAGTGGCGGGTTTTGAGCAGCGCAAAGGCATCCGCGCAGAAGAGATCGCGCACCTTCACCGGCAGGCCTTTCGCTGGCGCGGGCGTGTGCGGCAGCGTCAGGCTGTAGAGCGCCAGCAGCACGGAGCTTATCGCCGCCACCTGGAAGATGGTGACGCTGGACGCCACGCCGGTGACGCCGATGAAAATGCCCGCCGCGATCCAGCCGATGGTGCCGAACACGCGCACTACCGGGAAGGTTTTATCCACGTTCGCCAGGCTGTGAAACGCAATGTTGTTGGTCAGCGCCAGCGTCGGCATATAGCAGAGTGTGTAGCCAAACAGCAGGCCAATCAGCAGCGCGCCGTTCTCAGCAATCAGCGCCCCCGGCACGAACCAGAGGATCGCTGCGCCCGCGAGGTGCATCACCGCCATCACCTTCTGCGAGGCAAAGAAGCGGTCCACCAGCATCCCGAGCACGAACGGCGAAAGAATGGAAGCGATAGGCCCGGCAGAGAACGCGTCGCCAATCAGCAAAGACATGTTGTGCTGGCTCATCACCAGGCCAAGCGTGACCGACCAGCTACCCCAGATAAAAAATTGCAGAAACATCATCAGCGACAGACGCGGCACCAGCAGCCGATGCTGCGCTATCGCCTTTTCACTACTCTCAGTTGACACCATGATAAGCCTCACCCGGAAAAAGTAATCGATTACAAATGCGTTCAAATGAAAAGTAATCGATTACAAAATAAAGATCCTGTGGATCGGAACAGAATTGGGAGGGGAGTCACGATAAAGGTGAAGGGGAGGTGTCGGGTGACGGCTGCGCCACCGGGCGCGAAGGCGGACAGTGTGGTGCGGTCTGGTGCCCTCACCCCGGCCCTCTCCCACAGGGAGAGGGTGCAAACACTAAAAACGGCAACCAGGTTGCCGTTTTGCTTTTACCTTCGTGAAAGCTTAAACGCGATAAACAGGAACACCACCCACACCGGCAGCAGCATTGCTGACAGGCGCATCTCATCCATGGTGCACATCAGCACCAGAATCAGCCCGAGGAAGGCGATACAGAGGTAGTTCCCCGCCGGATAGAGCAGCGCTTTAAACTGCGTCTCGCGCCCCTTGCGGCGCATCGCCGCGCGGAAGCGCAGGTGCGCCAGGCAGATCATGATCCAGTTAAGCAGCAGCGTGGCGACAACCAGCGCCATCAGCAGGCCAAACGCCTCTTTCGGCAACAGATAGTTGATCAGCACCACCAGCGAGGTGATAGCGCCAGAAAGGAACAGCGAGTTGACCGGCACGCCGCGACGGCTGACGCGAGTGAGGAACTTCGGCGCGTTGCCCTGTACGGAGAGGCCAAACAGCATGCGGCTGTTGGAGTAGACCCCGCTGTTGTAGACCGACAACGACGCCACAAGAATGACGAAGTTCAGCGCCGAAGCGACCACGTTGCTGTTCAAATCGTGGAAGATCATCACGAACGGGCTACTGTCAGATTTCACTTCTACCCACGGATAGAGCGCCAGCAGCACCACCAGCGAGCCGATATAGAACAGCAGGATACGGTACACCACCTGGTTGACCGCTTTCGGAATGCTTTTGTGCGGATCGCGCGCTTCAGCCGCGGTGATACCAATCAGCTCCAGCCCGCCGAAGGAGAACATAATGACCGCCAGCGAGAGGATCAGCCCTTTCCAGCCGGTCGCCAGAAAGCCGCCGTGCTGCCACAGGTTGTCGATGCTCGCGCGGTCGCCGCCGTGACCGGAGAACAGCAGCCACAGGCCAAAGCCGATCATGCCAATAATCGCCAGCACCTTGATCAGCGCAAACCAGAACTCGGTCTCGCCATACAGGCGCACATTCACAAGGTTAACGGCGTTAATGATGATGAAGAAGGCCGCGGCCCAAATCCACGTTGGCACGTCCGGGAGCCAGTACTGCATATAGATGCCAGCGGCGGTCAGCTCTGCCATGCCCACCAGCACGAACATCACCCAGTAGTTCCAGCCGGAGAGGAAACCTGCGAACGGCCCCCAGTATTTATAGGCAAAATGTGCGAAGGAGCCGGACACCGGCTCTTCAACGACCATCTCGCCGAGCTGGCGCATGATCAGGAAGGCGATAATCCCGGCGAGAGCGTAACCCAGCAGAACCGCCGGGCCAGCCATTTGGATGGCGGGGCCGATGCCGAGAAACAGCCCGGTACCGATCGCGCCGCCAAGGGCAATTAACTGAATATGTCGATTTTGCAAACCACGTTGCAGCGTCGGACTCTGATCCGACGAAGCTTCAGCGCTACCATGGCCTGAAGCGGATGACGCGTCTTTCACGCCCTACCCCTGTCTCTTTTTTAGAAGGGGCACGTTTTAACACTTCATGCTGGTGGTAGCAAGCTTAACGCCGGGCCAGCGCATGCGCCCGGCGGATAAACGTCACGACCCGATGATCCCGCCGTCCGCTTTGGTAATCACCACCGTTGACGATCGCGGACGCCCGTTCGGGCTGGCGTCTGGCCAGTTGGAAACAGCGCGCGGATTGGCCGGGTCGGTAATATCATCCCCGCCCTCCCCCGGATGCTGAATGTTGATAAACAGCGTGCGGTTGTCCGGCGTAAACGCAATGCCGGTGATTTCACATCCGCGCGGCCCGGTCAGAAAACGGCGATACTCGTTGGTGCCCGGAATGGTGGCGACCATCTGGTTATTGCCCATCCCCTCGTACGCTTTCTTATTGATGGTGCTGGAGGAGACGTCGGTCTGGATCCACAGGACGCCCTGGTGATCGAACGACAACCCATCCGGGCTGCCGAATGCCGCGCCCTGCATCGAGCCTTTGGCCTTCGGATCGTCGCCGTCGGTACGCCCGGCCATAACCAGAATATCCCACTTAAAGCGTGCGGCGGCAGGATCGGCGCCATCTTCGTGCCAGTGCATAATATGCCCAAATACGTTGTTGGCGCGCGGGTTAGCGGCATCGACCGGCGCCTTCCCCTCCTTCCCGCGATCGCTGTTGTTGGTGAGCGTACAGTAGACGCTGCCGCTGGCGTGCGGATCGACGGCAATCCACTCGGGACGATCCATTTTCGTTGCCCCCACCGCGTCGGCCGCCAGGCGGGTTTTGATCAGCAGATCGCCCTGGCTTGCAAAACCGTTGCTTTTATCCAGGCCATTTTGCCCGAAGATCAGCGGCAGCCAGTCGCCGCTCCCGTCCTGGTTGAACCTGGCGACGTACAGCGTGCCGGACGTCAGCAGCTGCATATTGGCTTCCCGGTTCGCGGGATCGTATTTTTTGTCGGAGACAAACTTATAGATGTACTCAAACTTCTGGTCGTCGCCCATGTAGACCACAACGCGATTATCGGCGGCGAGCGTGACGGCGGCCCCCTCATGCTTGAAGCGGCCCAGCGCGGTGTGCTTGCGCGGGGTGGAGGTCGGGTTGTAGGGATCGATCTCCACCACCCAGCCGAAACGGTTGGGTTCGTTAGGGGTTTTATCGACGCTGAACCGCTCATCCACCTCGTTCCAGCGATAGGACTCATCGCTGTCGCTGATGCCGTAGCGTTTTTCCAGCGGATTGAGATCGGCTTTTTTCACAAAAATGTCCGACCAGTTCTCCTCGCAGGTGAGATAGGTGCCCCACGGCGTGTGGCCGTTGGCGCAGTTCTGCATGGTGCCCAGCACGCGTTCCCCCTGCGGGTCGGCGGCGGTTTTCATTAAGTCCTGATGCCGCGCCGGGCCGGTAAGCTGCATCGGCGTATTGACGGTAATACGCCGGGCGAAGGAAGACGGACGCACCACCTCCCAGCCGCTGCCCGTTTTTTTCACTTCCACCACCGACACGCCCATCGCGTTCTGCCCCTTGCGGGCTTTGTCGAGGCTCCAGTTCGCCGTACCGTCGGTAAACAGCATCCCGTTATCGATGTATTCATGGTTCAGCGCCAGCAGACCATGCTCCGGGTTTTGCGCCCCCTGCGGCAGGCTAAACCACGCCATGCCGTCGTGGTGCATACCCGCCTGCACAGCCTGTTCGTCTGTGGTATTGCTGGCGTCCGGCTTAAAGGACGGCATGTTGTCTTTGATCCCCGTCGGATCACCCCAGCGATAGAACGGGCGGGCAATATAGCCTTCCGGCACTCTGACCGTGTCTTCCGTGGAGACGTCGATGCTGGTAAAGCCCAGGGAAACTGCTTTTGCCAGCGCGGAAGGCTTCGATACCGCGGCAACGGCATTTTCGGGTGTGATCAGATACGGGAATGATACGGCGGCCCCCGCTACGGCCCCCATCTGGAGAAAACGGCGGCGCGAGAGGAACACCTCTGCAACCTCGGAGAATACCGGGTTAGCGCTGCGGTTACTGATATCGTCGCGATGCTCTTTTTTAAATACGGATTTGAGGGGTCTGCCCATAGCGGCTTCCTGTCATTGGCCAAGAGGTAAGGTTGTGGCGACCAGTGTAAGAAGCTTTTATTACAATTTTATAACACGACAACGAAGGGATTGGGGCGTCCCTGCCCCGGATAACGAGGTGGAACGCTTAGAACTCGTAGCCAACCGAGACCTTAAAGGTTCGCGGCTCGCCCTGTGTGATGTAAGTACCGGAATCGTCCACGCTTGACCAGTAGTTCTCGTTGGTCACGTTGTCGATGCCTGCCCGCACGGTCATCTGGTTTTCATTGTGGTTCACCGCGAAGCGATAGCGCATGCCCAGATCCAGCGTGGTGTAGCTGTCCAGCTTTTTGGTGTTCGCAAGATCGGCATACTGCGTGCCGGAGTGGTTAACGCGCGCGGTCGCCGTCAGGCCTTCAATCGGCTTGATGTCGTACTCTGCGCCCAGCACGGCGTAGAAGCTCGGAATACCGATCGCATCGTTGCCCTGATTGACGCCGTTTTTGGTTTTGGTCAGCTCAGCCTGCAACCAGGTGGCGCTGGCATTCAGGCGCATCCCAAGCATTGGCTCGCCGAAGACGTTCAGCTCCACGCCGCGGTTACGCTGTTCTGCATCCAGGCCGTAGTGACCGCTGTCGTCAAGGATCGCCGACGGCATTTTGATCTCAAACAGCGCCAGGGAGCCGCCCACGCGGCCAAAGTCCGCCTTTACGCCCATTTCGTTCTGCTTAGAGTGCACGATACCGGTGCTCTGGCCGTAGTTAGTAGCAGTGTTCGGCGCAGTTTCACCGGGCTGTAACGCCTCGGTGTGGTTGGCGTAGAGGGAAATTTCCTCCCACGGCTTATAAACCACGCCGTAGGTGGGCATCCAGCGGCTGCCGTCGAAACCGTCCGCGTCGTTTTCCGCGCCGGTGATTTTGTTGTACCCGCGGATGACAACTTTCTGATGACGTGCGCCTGCGGTGAACAGCAGCTTGTCATCCAGCACGCCCAGGGTATCACTCAGCAGCCAGCCCTGCGTGCGGGTGCGCCCGCTGGTCAGCGGATCGCTGTATTTGCCGCCTGAGCCGCTGAAGTTGCTGCTGTCCGGCATAGCCACGCCGGTGTTGTGGTAGATATTGGTGGTCGGGTTATCCGCCGCGGCCGACATCTTCCACGCGATTTTTTCGTTTTTGGTCATCGCCGAATATCCGACGTTGACCTTGTGCGAGACGAAGCCGGTAGTGAAGTTACCGCGAATGCCCGCCATGCCGCTGACGGAATCGCTGATGCGGTTGGTATCAAGGCGGCTGACCGTCGCATTACCGCTCTTATCGAGGAGCTTCGGCGCGCTGTAGATCCCTTCTTCGTGCGCGTGCTGCGCGCCGAGACCGGTATACGCCGTCCAGCTATCGGTGATGTCGTACTCGCTGCGCCACATCCCGAACTCGTTTTCGATATCGCTGTAGGCCCACTTCTGCGAGAAGTTGCGATCGTTCTTCGGCGGTTCAGGCACAAAGTCCACCGCCGAGATGTTGACGCTGGTTGGGCTGCCGTGGAAGGTTTTTTTCTGGTAGCCCAGGTCCAGCGAGGTGCGGAAGCGGTCGCCTTTGTAATCCAGACCGGTGGAGAGCAGCGTGGTGCGGCGGCGGTCGTTCGGCACGCCGGTTTCGCCTTCGCGATGCACGAGGTTCACGCGCGCGCCAAACTGGTCGTTATCACCAAAGCGACGACCCGCATCCAGCGTGGTGCCAATCTGGGAATCCGAGGTGTAGTCGACGCCCACTTTCGCCTGCGGGGTGTCGCCCGCGTGTTTCGGCTCAAGGTTGATCATCCCGCCCACGCCGGAGCTTGCGGCGCCGTTCATCAGCGAGTTGGCGCCTTTGAAGATCTCGATGCGGTCAACCATCTGGGCATCCACCACCTGACGCGGCAGCACGCCGGACAATCCGCCAAAGGTCATATCGTCGCCGTCAAACTTCAGGCCGCGAATGCGGAAGGTTTCCGCGCTGTTGCCGTACCCCTGAACGAACTGCACGCCCGCGTCGTTAGCGACCACGTCAGCAATGGTTTTCGCCTGCTGATCTTCCACCAGCTTCGAGGTGTAGCTGATGATGTTGAACGGCACGTCCATGGCGTTCTGCTGACCGAGCATCCCCATTCGTCCGCCGTTCGCCACCTGCCCGTCAAGGAAGGCGGGCACCAGCTGGTCGCCGCCGGGTTTGAAATCACTCCCCGCGGTGGACTGAACGACAATGGTGTCCTCTTTTTTCTCATCCGCCGCAAAAGCGGAGTGGGTTACCGCGCCGATGGCAATCGCCAGCAGCGTTTTGTGCATTGTGGTGTTGTTCATAATGAGCTCTTAACGTGCGCGCAAAAATGACCCGTTGTCGGGCCTTAAATGTTATTAAAAGAAATGCAAATGAGAACTATACGCATTATGCATGCGTAATCAAGTGTCAACGGGCCTCTCTGAGCGAGAAGCGGCAAGAAACAATGTTGAGGGGGAGGTATGGCGTGCAACCACCCCGAAACAGGGGTGGTTGCTAAGGCATTATTTTTTCTTGTAAATATCGGCGGTGCCGTGAATTTTGTTGTTGGTGTTGCCGGAAGTCAGCACCAGCACATCAGCACCTTCTTTATCGGCTTTCTCGATCAGCTCTTTTTTCGCGTCGTCTACCGAGACTTCATTGGAAGTGCTAACCGTACCGATTTTTTCATACTGTGATTCAACTTTCTCAAACTCGTTCTTCGTCAGCAGTTCAGCCGCAAAGGTATTGGTGGTAAACAGAAATGCAGCGCCCATCAAAATAGCAGTCGTTTTTTTCATAACCTTTTTCCTTGAGATTAA
Organism: Enterobacter cloacae complex sp. 6730903; assembly: GCF_048283985.1. Taxonomy (NCBI): domain Bacteria; kingdom Pseudomonadati; phylum Pseudomonadota; class Gammaproteobacteria; order Enterobacterales; family Enterobacteriaceae; genus Enterobacter; species Enterobacter cloacae complex sp. 6730903. Next base: position 51,473 of record NZ_JBLVXX010000003.1, read on the forward strand.
TCAGCAACTACAAAAAGCCCCACGAGTGAGAGTGAGGTGATATGAGCATGGTAGAGGAATAACAAAATTGCCACAGCGTAAGAAAAATACTGTTATAACAGTCAATTGTGCTGTGAAAAATGTGCGTTAACGCTACTTTCGCGAGGGGTGTTTCATGGAGAAAATCAGCAGGGCGTCGCGCGGGCGGCAATCTGTGAAAATTAATGGCACGCCCTGTAGGATTCGAACCTACGACCTACGGCTTAGAAGGCCGTTGCTCTATCCAACTGAGCTAAGGGCGCACGGAGAAGAGTGTACTTCGCGGTGGTGAAACGCCTGGAATTATACGGTCAATGCGTAGTGAGTCAATGCCTTTTCCGCCTTCTCTGGCGATAATGACTAGATGATTGTAAATACGGCTGTTTTTTCAACATTTATCCCTCTTTTACGGGCTGCGAAAAGGCTTAGCCGCTTTTAAGTAACGCCTGCTGTTTTCCTGTTCACTTCACCTTCACACTGTCCTGCGGTATCCCGGCCGCCTGGAGGCTGGAAGTGAACAGGACGACGGAGTGACAGCGCCAGAGCAGACAGGTTTCCCCTCGTGCGTGCAGCACATCTCACACGACATTACGGGCATTAAGCTTGAACCCATTGTCGCCCTCTCCTCTTCACGCACGGTGGGGGCCGAAGTGCTCAGCGTGCTGTCGCCGCATCAGCAAAGCGAAAGCTTTTTCCAGGACTGGTCAGCCGCCCGGGCGCTTATGCTGCTGGAAGCACAGATCGCCGCGTTAAAAAACCCCTTCCCCTGTGACAACCTTTTCATAAATTTGCCGATAACCGTTCTGACCATACCGGAAATGTTCCAGCGTTTACTGCAACTTAACAGCCCACCGCTGAACATTGAACTCGTGGAGCCTGCCTCGTTCTTTACACTCTCAGACCCGGCGCGTCTGAGGGTGAGTTGTGCGCTTCAGCAGTTGACCGCGCGAGGACACCGGATCTGGCTGGATGATATTGATGAAGCGTCAGGGCACGCATTTTTATCCTGCCGCCTGCCGTTAAGCGGAATAAAAATCGATAAGATCGCTTTCTGGCGTTTACGTGCAACACCGGCGCTGACACAGCTGGTCACCCTTTGTTCAAAAATTGCTGCGAATGTGCTTATTGAAGGCATTGAAACAGAAAGGGACCGTATATGCGCGCTTCATGCTGGCGCGCGCTTCGGTCAGGGATATTATTGGCCATCCTGGAGATGGCAGGAGGACTGAACGGTCATCGCCAAGAGGGAAGCTATGCGAATGACAGTACGCCGTTACCGGCGTCGTCGGACAGGAAGTGATTCACTGGGTTCTACGCACTCGCCTTTTGCTCTCCCATTTTTTGATCGTCTCGAATATTTGAGCCAGTCAATCAACCAGACCCGCAAAACCGATGCTCCCTTTATCATTCTGGTCACACAGGATAATTATTTCCGTTCCGGTTTTCTGAGCGGGCAGTCGCCCCTGAGCAATTGCTGCGACTATTCCACGCTGGATGCCGCCCTCAGTGATTTAAATCACTGGCCTTCATCGCGTCTGGTCGTCGACATTGAGAGCCGCGCCTCGCCGCTCATTGACCTGCTGGACCGATTACGCCGCCACAGCCTGTTCGCCCCCTACCTGACACCCTACCTGCTCGTCCGCGCCGATGATTATGATGCACGCCTGTTTTGTAAAGCGGCTGGCCCTTTTCATGTTCTTGAACGCCAGCTAACGGCGCTGGCTATGCAACAAACCTTGCTGGCAGCACCGGCCCCCGTCGGCAACCGCAAAGAGTGGTTTTCACGGGATGAATGGCCGATCTTACAGGCGCTGTCCCAGGGTCGCTCCTTGCGTCAGATCGCGCAGTTACAGAACCGCCCCTACAGCCGCATTATTTACCGTCTCAGCTGCATCCTGGCGAAACTTGGGCTGAACCATCGTCATGAGTTGCTACATCTTCTCAACAACCTCTCAGATTTCACGTATTAACGTATTCAGTAACTACTTAATTCCTAAAGACCTTTAGGAAATTACTTAGGATATATGTTAAATTTTTGTGTTTTTTAACAAAACTTTCGATTTTATAACTATTCCTAATTCCTGGCCTTAAACCATGCGAAATGCTGCCGGTACGCTCAACGAGAGTGATTTTATCCATGCGTTAAGGTTCTGGCGCTTCCGTTAACAGGATGATAATGGTGTAAAAACAAGCGATTCACCTGTAAAAGAATGCGATGAGAGGTGAAGAAAACAGCAGATAGTGCTGTTCTGTTGTTGGGATCGGCAATTTGCCATGAGACGTTTGAAACGGGGAGATGACGCACGAAATGGCGGATTTCAGGGAGGGCGGACAGGCGAAATGCAGGCTGTCATAGTCTGCGTATTGTTAACATTTGATCAACATACAGTAAGATCGTTTATTTTTTGTTATTACATAAAGATGAAAGTGTGTGGTAAATGCAATATCAGGACATTTTTGCTAATTTTAAAAAGTTAGTGATTCAGATCCAGAACATAATAATCAGCAATATATGGATATTAATTTACAGGCTTTTCGGACAATACTTAAACGGTATAATAAGACGTGTTTGACACACTAATAAGAAAAATCATTTTGCCATAACCAGCCTTATGAGATAACTGCGCTGAGGCATTGATATCACCACTACGTAAACAAGGATGCTTTCGCTCTTCCCAGGGACATTTACCGTACAAGGATCTGCGCAATTATCCTTCCGGCTTTTCGAGAGTTTTAACAAAACTCAGCATAACGCTTTTAACAATCTGAGGCATAAAAAATGAAACCGGCATCCGTTATCATTATGGACGAACACCCTATCGTCAGAATGTCGATAGAAGTCCTGCTACAGAAAAATAAAAACATCCAGGTCAAACTGAAGTCAGGCGACAGCCACGAAGTGCTTGACTGTATACGCAACCACCCCATTGATCTGGTCATTCTCGATATTGAAATGACGGGCACGGATGGGTTTGTATTGCTGAAAAGAATCAGGAACTTAAATAAAGACATTAAGGTTCTTTTCCTCTCGTCGAAATCTGAAGCCTTCTACGCAGGACGCGCCATCCGCGCCGGGGCAAATGGTTTTGTCAGTAAGCGAAAAGATCTGGGAGAAATTTATAACGCGGTGGAAATGATCCTGACGGGCTATTCTTTCTTCCCCTCAGAAACATTGAGTTTTATAAACCATCTGGGCTCGCGGACGGGCGCCGCTGTGGATATGCCTTTATCGAATCGTGAAGTGACGGTTCTGCGATATCTGGCGAACGGATTATCTAATAAGGAGATTGCGGATCAATTATTACTTAGCAACAAAACAATTAGCGCCCATAAGTCTAATATCTTTTCCAAGCTGGGCGTGCAAAGTATCGTTGAATTAATTGATTACGCGAAAGCGCACGAATTACTGTAATCCTACCCTCTCCCTGCAACATATAACCGTTACAGGGAGAGTGGATACGATTAATTATAATTAATCATGAACGTTGCATCGGCGTCAGCCCGGCCCGGCTGCGGGTTATCCGCCGTGGCGATATAATTGGCATAAAACGACAGTTCGGCATTTCCCTGCGCATCCACCGCCACCGTCTGGCTGGCCTGCTGCAACGCGAGGCGCGTTTTATCCCGGTCGAGGATCTCCACGGCCACGTTGCTGGCCGCGCTGGCATCATTCAACGCCAGCAGGCTGTTGTCATGCCCGTCCATCTTCCCCGTAAATGTGACCGAAGCCGCCCCCGGCGGGCATCCGGTCAGCTTCAGGGTGAACGGTACAGGCTGCGTCCGGCTCCCCGTTGTGCGAAGCTGTTTCGTGGGCCAGGTGCCGAGCGTGACGGTTTTATTGCTGTCGTCCCCCTCCGCCACGCAGGTAAAATCCACGATATTGCCGTAAAGCTGAATGTTAATTTCCCCAAGCGCCGTCTCTGCGTGTGCAGGGGAGCAAAGCGCAAAGAGCGCGACGGCTAAATACCGCATTCCGTTTCGCATACCTGCTCCTTAGTCGTAGTCGACGCGTAAATAGCCGCGAGAGGTAAAACGCCCCTCGGCAGGTTTTTTACCGGTTACGCTGACGGGCCACGCGCGGATCCCCACCTGCGCCTGAGCGCTGTCGTCCAGACGGAACGGGATTTTGCTGGTCAGGTTGTTGGGCGTCAGCGGCACGCCATTACTGTTGGCAATCACAAAACCCACATCCGCGTTATCGGAAACCAGCGTACTGCCTGAAACCTTCTCCGCTTCAACACGCATCGTGAGCATGGCGTTCGCCTCGACGTTGGTGCATTTGATGCCGATGGTTTTGCTTTGCGCTGAGATCCCCTCCGGCTTATTCCCGATGCCTGCTTTACTGAACAGGGAGGCGCCGATGTCTCCGAAATCGAACTCCACCACATTCCCGGCATTAATTTCGCAGCTCTGAGGCACCTGTATGGTCCCGCTGTAGCTGATGGTATAAACCGGCGTAGTGAGCGGATCCGAGGAGGTCGTGGTGACGTAAACCCGGAACATGGTCGCCCGGGGGATCACCACCATATTGATAAAGCGTCGGGTCACTTTAAGCCGGAAGACGAGGCTGGAATCCTGTACGCCAAACGGTTTGTTTTTAGACACATTCGGGTGGCTCCCCATCTGAATGTAGCTTTTGGGCGGATAAAACGTGCCAGCGTAGCTGTCGGTGATTTTCATCGCCCCGTCCAGATAGTCGTTAAGCTTCAGATACTGGTAGCCATCGCTGGTGCCCGTGACCGGGAAATCGGTAACATAGCTGCGCTTGGTGGTGTTCCCGGTGGTTCCCTTAGGGCAGACGGCGTTGACGCCCACCCACTGGGACTTCTCGCTGAGCGTGACAATCTGCCCCACCTGGTTATTGGAACTGTTGAATTTATCCGTCAGGTCGTAATACACCTCCGTCGGCACGCCATTTTCATTGACGCAGACGGTGGCGAAGGCCTCAGATAGCGGCAAAAACGCCAGCAGGGATAGCCCCAGATAATGGATTTTATTCACAGCGGATCCCCTTAAGTGTGATCGCCTGTTGCAGGCTCTGTTCTGGCAGGCTGTAGGGCGCACGACACTGGGACTGCTTCCCGTCTCCCCACTGAATCAGCAGTTCTCCGCTCAGCGGCAGCCCGCTCAGGTAAATCTGACCGTCATCTCCCACCATGCTGGTTACGCCGCTCTGCGTCTCACGCACCACCGCCCCAAACGGTACAGGCTGGTTATCACGCTTCACGGTGAGCAGCGCACGCACGCCGATGCGGGTGTCAAAACTGGCGCGAACCAGCGCACCGTTCGTCGGTACGACGCTGGAAACGTTATTTTCAATGTCGGTGTTGTTGCTCATGGTGTTGGTGTCGAGCGCCACGCGGTTGTAACGGTACACCGTGGCGTACGGCATCACCGCATAGCCACGCCAGTCTGTTTTGACGCCGGTCTGGTTTTCGACGCTCACGCCTGACGCGCCCGGCGCTTTGATCAAGACGTTGGTATCGCCCAGCGGCTGGCTGAATGTGATGCCGTCTGAATGCCCGACCACGCCGCCGGAGAGCTGCCAGTTGAGGTCGTGCTGATCCCGGGCGTAGTTGTAGCCCACGCCCAGCGTGCCGTACGTCGCCTGCCAGTTAGCGCTGGCGCTGCCGCTGGCACCGTTATTGCTGGTGTGACCCTGCGTGACGCTGTAGTTCAGGTTACGATCCTGGAGCAGCGTTCCGCTAATCCCGGTCTGCCAGCTGGTATCACCGTCGCTGTTGCGGCTGGCTGAGGCCGTGGCATAGGCCCGGTCGATGGCGTTATCGCGACGGTAGCCGTGACGGGTAAACAGGCTGAACGGGACGGAGACGTTGAACGAGGCGATCCGGTCGGTTCCGTCAATGCCGACGGCCTTGTTCCACGACCAGGATAAGGCGTAGCTGATCCCTTTCACCCCGCCCGCGTAGCCGAGCTGATACCAGACGTTGGATTCACTGGTGCCCCAGTAACTTTGCTGGCTGCCCGACACGTACACCGAGCCGTAATCGCCGAGAGACTGGGAGATATTGAGCTGGAAACGCCCTTTTTTATTCAGCGTCAGGTTGTGATAGCTCTGCACGTCCGGCACGCCGTCATCGTCCTGATCGTCGCCATACTGGTAGCCTTCCATTGTGCGCCAGGCCACATCGTCGAGGGTGTAGAAGCCTTTGGTCGAGTAGCGATAGCCCAGCAGCTGGAAGTTGGTGCCGAATCCGTTAAGGGATTTGGCGTACAGGAACCGCAGGGACTGCCCTTCATGGCGGCTGTCATCGGCAAGCTGGCTGCGGGCATGGGTGAGGTCAAGTGAAACCGCCCCCCAGTCACCGAGGTTTTTACCCGCGCCAATGGCGATGGCGGTATAGCGCGAGGCCAGCTGCGTTCCGCCGTACAGCGTGTAGCCGTCGGCAAGACCCGCAATCATCGTACCCTGAGTGAAGAACGGCGTGTCCTGCTCGCTGTTGCCGCTGCGATAGTCCCCTGCCACCAGATCGTATTTCCAGCGTCCTTCACGCTGGAGCAGCGGAACGGTGGAATACGGAACGGTGTAGCGCTGCTGGCTGCCGTCCTTCTCTTCCACCGTCACCTCCAGGTCACCGCTTGAGGAGGTCGGGTTAAGGTCAGTTATCGCAAAAGCCCCCGGCTGCACATAGCTCTGGTAAATCACGTATCCGTTCTGGCGGATCACTACTTTGGCAGGGGTGCGGGCGATTCCGCGCACGGTAGGCGCGTAACCTTGCAGGCTGTCCGGGTACATACTGTCGGACGAATAGAGACGACCACCGCGAAAGCCGACGCTGTCGAAGACATCGTTACCGGTGTTGCTGTCGCCAAGCACCAGCTCGCTTTTCAGCGGGATGATCGTACGCTGCGCCCAGGTACCAATATTTTGCCAGCTGCTGTGCCGCTGGCCGTTGCTTTCGGTATAACGCCACGCGCCGTTATTGCGTAATCGCCAGGCGCCATAGTTCAACCCGCTTTGCAGGTTCAGATAGTAGCTGTCGTCGTCGCTGCCCCGGTTGCCGGTAAAGCTGTAGTTCAGCAGCGCGGCGGGGATGCCTTCATCCCACTGTTCAGGCGGAATATACCCGCGGGCGCTGTTTTGCATCGCCACCTGAGGCAGGCTGACGTTCAGGCGCAACGAGGCGAAGTTGAACGCCGTTTCGCTACCCGGAATCGCCGTGGTGAGCGGAACGCAGGTATCGCCCTGCACGTTGCTCAGTTCCGGGAAGGCGGCGATATTGACGCCAAAGCGATCGAGCATCGCGCGCGTTATACACGGCGACAAACCGCCCGCGACCGGCGGCGTGTTGTCAGCTTGCTCAAACCGCACGTCCTGCGTGCCGATAAACTCATCGTTACGCCAGATATCGACGCGATAGACGCCTGGTGCCTGCTGGTGGCCTTTTTCAAAACGCGACAAATCCGCCACGTTCGCCGTGTCATCGGAGAGAAACGCCGGGTTAAAGTAGCTTTCGCCCCAGCCAGCGAGTGGCCAGAGCGTTGCCATCAGTGCCAGCGCAACCGGGCAGTAACGCCATTGAGTGTTCATCGCCCTGTCTCTGCTCACAGGCTGACGCTACGCGCCGGCGTAATGGCGCCATAGTCATTCACACTCTGCCAGGAGAGCGTGCCGCTCGCGGCGGCAGGCAGCACCTGCTGCGCCGAGCTTTTAGGAGCAACCATCAGGTTATCCAGCGTCTGACCGCCGAGCTTCAGATTGACCAGCGTGACGTAATACGGCGAGGCATTGCTCACCTTAAGATGGTTGCCGACGTGCTCGAAACGCAGCTGTGAGAGCGCCTCTTCCGGCGGCATCGCCAGGTTAGCCGGGCGAACAAACAGCTTGATGCGTGACAGAATAGCCAGTTGCAGGACGTTGTTGCCGTCCTGATGTTTTTTGCTGACGGAGGGAATCGCTTTGACGTTCATGTAAAAGAGCGATTCGCGATCGGCAGGCAGCGCCGGGCCTGCGTAGATAATGCGCAGGGTGTTTTCGCTGGCCGGCTCGCTGACAAACAGCGGCGGCGTGACGGCAAAGGTTTTTTCCTTTTGCCCGTTGGCATTTTCTATCCACGCGTTAATTAAATAGCGCTCTTGTTTATTGCTGTTGGTGATCGCCAGCGACGTTTGTTTGGCATCGGCCGGATAAATAACGCGCGTCGCGCCCAGCGCAATTCCGCCGGACGCATTCGCGCTGGCAGAAACCATCATCAAAATAAAAGCTAAAAACAGTCCAGGTTTAATCAGGGTGTTCATCACAACCGTACCTTTAATAATTAGTTCGCAGGCGTCAGGGATAAATCAACGTAAACCAGACATTCGACTGAATAGTGCCTGGTACAAGGTGTTCGGAAATTGCCCGGTAGCGGGCGCTGAAATGAAATACCAGCTCGCGGGTGTTAATGGGTAACCAGCTCACCGCCGTCGCGTTCGGGATGATCTGACGTTGCTGTTCGTCAAAAAGCGCCAGCCCGACACCACTGCTGACCGCATTTTCCCCCGGCCGCGATGTCGCCAGGAAAACCTGCGGGTCTTCTGCCGGTGTCACTCCCTGGAACTGGATCCCCACGGTGCGGGAGACGTCCACGCTGCAATCCAGCAGACGTACGGTGAAAGGCACATTAACCGTGGAAAAGCTGCCGACGCCGGAAAAGGCGTTTGTGCGGTATTGCCCCATATCCACGCGCATATTCTGGCTGTCCGGGGCCACGGCGCAGCCGCCGTTAACCAGCTCTCCCCTGAGGTGTAGTTTGCCGCCGTCAATGACCACGGTATGTGCGTTTACCGCTGGGGCAATCGCAAGGGCGCACAGCAGTATCCCAGTCCTTGTCATCCTTCGCTCCCGGTATAGGCGATCAAAAGACCTCTTCCCTGAGGCCAGCCACATCCCTGTACTCAGGCATTACTCGTATTTCATTACGAATGTTGCGTCCGCGTTTGCCTGGCCTGGCTCGGTGGTCGCCGCCGTGGCTTTATAGCGCGCGGTGAAGTTCAGGGTGTTAGTCCCTTCAATCAGGTTCTGCGCCGCAGAGAAGGTGGCGCCGTCCGGGGTCAGCGTGGAGGATTTGCTGTCGAGGATCTCAATACCTACGCCCTTCGCGGAGTTGTCGTTGTTACCGGAGCTTACCGCCAGCAGCGTTTTGTCGGTGGCGTCGATCTGGCCGGTAAACGCGACAGCAGCGGTTTTCGCTACCGCAGGATCGCAGTCGTTCAGTTCGATGGTGAACGGAATATTGGAGGTGGTGTCACCCACTTTAGTGAATTTCGCGGTACGGTACTGGCCAAGATTAACTGTCTGCTCTGAAGAGTCAGTATTCACTGAACACGCGGCATTCACTAATTCACCTTTAAAATGCACCGTACCACCGTTTACAGATACAGGCGCTACCGGATCTTCTGCGTGAGCGGCACCCGCGACCAGGGCCAGAGTTGCAATAACAGTAGAAGCAATGTTGCTGAGTTTCATGTCTATTCCTTTAAAATGTAAATAACCCTTCCCGCGCATATTCGGGAATAAGAAATACGTTCAATTAAAAAATTGAAGGCTTATTTCGGAGAGGACAAAGTAGCTCAGGAATCTATTTCGTAATATGTCAAAACGCTGCCATTTTGCCAGGTCACATCCTAATCACCTCTAAGAAATTGACCATGCCCTGAGAAGGGATTTTGCAGGCCATCGATGAAATCTCGTAAAGGGTGACTGACAGCGGCGCTCGCTTCTGACAAAATACAGGCAATCCCCCCCTTTCTAACGTTACAGACGGAATCTTCTCTCTGATGGCAGCAAAGATTATTGACGGTAAAACGATTGCGCAGCAGGTGCGCTCTGAGGTTGCGGAAAAAGTGAAGGCGCGTAAAGCCGCCGGATTTCGCGCCCCCGGGCTGGCCGTTGTGCTGGTTGGCAGCAACCCGGCTTCGCAAATTTATGTCGGCAGCAAACGCAAAGCATGTGAAGAGGTGGGGTTCGTCTCCCGCTCTTACGATCTGCCTGAAACCACCAGCGAAGCGGAACTGCTGGAACTTATTGACACCCTGAATGCCGATAAAGAGATCGACGGCATCCTGGTACAGCTGCCGCTGCCTGCGGGCATTGACAACGTGAAGGTGCTGGAGCGTATCGCGCCGGACAAAGACGTTGACGGTTTCCATCCGTATAACGTGGGCCGACTGTGCCAGCGCGCGCCGCGCCTGCGTCCGTGTACTCCGCGCGGCATCGTGACGCTGCTGGAGCGTTATAACATCGATACCTATGGCCTCAACGCCGTGGTGATTGGCGCCTCCAACATCGTGGGCCGCCCGATGAGCATGGAGCTGCTGCTGGCGGGCTGTACCACCACCGTTACCCACCGCTTCACAAAAAACCTGCGTCACCACGTCGAAAACGCCGATCTGCTGATCGTTGCGGTCGGCAAGCCGGGCTTTATTCCGGGCGAGTGGATCAAAGAGGGCGCAATCGTCGTGGACGTGGGTATTAACCGTCTGGAAAACGGCAAAGTGGTCGGCGACGTGGTGTATGAAGATGCCGCAGCGCGCGCATCCTATATTACTCCGGTTCCGGGCGGCGTAGGCCCGATGACGGTAGCAACACTGATTCAGAATACCTTGCAGGCGTGCGAGGAGTATCACGACGTAGAGGACGCGTAATCATGGCAACTTTTTCTTTAGGTAAACACCCGCACGTTGAGCTGTGCGATCTGCTGAAGCTGGAAGGCTGGAGCGAAAGCGGCGCGCAGGCGAAAATCGTCATCGCCGACGGGCAGGTAAAAGTAGACGGCGCGGTGGAAACCCGCAAGCGCTGCAAAATTGTCGCGGGTCAGACCGTGAGCTTTGCAGGACAGAGCGTGACCGTGACGGCGTAAGCTGTCTGATGCCCGGTGGCGCTGCGCTTACCGGGCCTACGTACTGTTTCCGTTTGTAGGCCGGGTAAGGCGAAGCCGCCACCCGGCAATTTCTCTCACAATCCCCTCACACCCATCACGGTTAATTATCGATCAACTTCAAATAATCACTATTCCCTCTGGCGAAATGTGAAAATTAAGTTGCGCGATTTTCAGACTTTCCCCACGATAAGTAGAACGTTCTACTAAAACGTTCTACTTACAATAACAGCGCGAAAAAAGCGCTACTCGGGGGAAATCAGCATGAGCCTGATATCAGGGTTTGTTAAATCGCTGTCTAAGTTATCGATGATTGGTCGCGCCTTAATGCTGCCAATTTCACTGCTTCCCGCTGCGGGCCTGCTGCTGGCCTTCGGCGATAAGTTCCATCTGCCGCTGATGATGAACGCCGGCGGGGTTATCTTTGATAACCTGCCGATGCTGTTCGCCATCGGCTCTGCCGTCGGTCTGGCTTCGGAATCCGGCATTGCCGCACTCTCTGCGGCGGTCTCCGTGTTTGTCACCAACATCACCATCAGCACCGTGCTGAGCATCACGCCGGAAATGGCCTCTCAGGGCGGGAAATACGCCATGGTCGTTGGCATTCCGACGTTGCAGATGGGCGTCTTTGGCGGCCTGATCTGCGGTATTCTTGCGGCCTGGTGCTACAACCGCTTCCACACCATGCAACTGCCGGAATTCCTCGGCTTCTTCTCCGGCAAGCGCTTTGTGGCGATTGCGACGGCGTTTCTGTCGTTCCTGCTCGGCCTGCTGCTGCCGTACGTCTGGCAGCATATTCAGTCCGGCATCGACGCCCTGTCCGTGGTGGTGAATGGCGATAACCAGGCGGCCTCGACCTTTATCTTCGGGCTGGTGGAGCGCGCGTTGATCCCGCTCGGCCTGCACCATATCTGGTATCCCTCCTTCTGGTATTCGTTCGGGGATTACACCACCCAGGCGGGCCAGGTGATCCACGGCGACCAGACCATCTGGTTCAAGATGCTGGAAGAGGGAGTGAAATCCTTCAGCAGCGACACCTACCAGAACGCCGGGAAATTCATGCAGGGCGAGTTCCCGCTGATGCTGTTCGCGCTGCCTGCGGCGTGCCTGGCGATGTACCACGAAGCGCACACGAAGAATAAGAAAATCGCGGCCGGTATTCTGTTCTCTGCGGCGCTCACCTGCTTCCTGACGGGCATCACCGAGCCGGTGGAGTTCACCTTTATCTTCGTGGCTCCTATTCTCTACGTTTTCAACGCCATCATGGCGGGCCTGGCGTACATGACCATGTACCTGCTGCATGCGCATATCGCCAAATCGTTCTCGGCGGGCTTTATCGACTACCTGTCGTTCGGGATCCTGCCGTCGTTTAACGGCTATCAGACCAACTTCCTGAGCGCCATTATCATCGGCATTCCGATGGCATTGATCTACTACTTCACCTTCCGCTTCGTGATCCGTCGCTTCGACGTGAAAACGCCGGGCCGCACCGAAGTGACCGCCAGCGCGAATGACAAGTCCGATTCCGAACTTGCCACCGAAATCATCGGCCTGCTGGGCGGTGCGCAGAACATTGATTCCGTCGGCTCCTGCATCACGCGTCTGCGTCTGGAAGTGGCGAAGAGCGAAGCGGTGGACCGGGACGGGCTGAACGGGCTTGGCGCGCGCGGCGTGGTGTTCGTGGGCGACAACGGGATACAGGTGATTTTCGGGGCCAGAGCACAGTTTATCGCCCAGACCATGTCCACCATGATTGGCAAATAATAAGATGCCTGAAGGAGGCGTCTCCTGTACGCTGGGGGACGCCTCTTATCTGGCTGATAATCGGGAAATTTCAGGGAGCGGTTTTGAAGAAAGTCAGCATTATTGATGTCGCAAAGCATGCGGGCGTGTCGGTTTCTACCGTTTCGCTGGTGCTGCGCCAGAAAGGGAAGATCTCAGAGGCGACGATCGGGAAGGTCAATGCCGCCATCACAACGCTGGGCTATGTTCATAACGTCGCCGCTGCCAATCTTCGCGCCAACACCTCCAACTTAATCGGCCTGATCCTGCGCGACTTCAGCGACAGCTTTTCCATCAAGGTGATGGCGAGCATCGTTCAGGAGCTGGAGAAGCAGGGTTATATGGTTTTTCTCGGTCAGCCGCTGAACGACGGCGAACATCTTGAGCGTACCCTGCTCTCGTTTAAGCAGCAGGGCGTAGCGGGCGTCATCTACCTGGCGTCGGACACCCGCGCCGCCTCTCTCCCGGAACACATTCGCCACTGCCCGCTGCCGCTTGTGGCGGTTTCGCAGTCGTTGCTGGAAGAGAAATGCAACCTGGTGATGCGCGATAACCGCCAGGCGGCGAACCTGGCCGCGCGTTATCTTATCGAGCGCGGGCACCGCAACATCGCCTACATTGGCGGGCGCGACGGGTGCCGTATCCGCGAGCAGCGCCTGCTTGGTTTTCGCAGCGCGATGACGCAGAACGGCCTGGTCTGGCGTGAGGAATATTCACCCGCCTGCACCGATGACACGCAGGCGGCGGCCATGGCGACTCGTCAGTTGCTGGAGAAGAACAACACGATTACCGCCCTGCTCTGCCATTCACCGGACGCGATGATCGGTTCGATCTCCGGTATTCACCAAGTGGGGCGCACGGTGGGTAAAGACGTGTTTTTAACCCAGCAGGTGGCGCTGATCGGTTTTGAAGATATGCTCCACGTTAACCTTACATCGCCGTCGCTGACTTACGTTTCGTCTGCCAGCGAAGAGACCGGCCGCCAGGCGGCAGGGCTGATGATCCGCAGGCTGAAAGAGCCGGATCTGCAAACGCAGCGCATTACCCTCTCCGGGCAGCTTATCGCGCGGGAATCGGCGTAAAATCAGAATTTAGCACAGGTTTGCTGCGGCGGATCTGCTGCTATATTCCCATGATTTGCCATGGATAAATGCAATGCCTACCGTTATCACCCACGCTGCCGTACCTCTGTGTCTGGGCTTAGGGCTCGGAACTAAAGTCATCCCACCCCGCCTGCTGTTTGCCGGGATCGTCCTCGCCATGCTGCCCGATGCCGACGTGCTGGCGTTTAAATTCGGTGTCGCCTACGGGAATATTTTCGGCCATCGCGGTTTCACTCATTCGCTACTGTTTGCCCTGGTGGTGCCGATACTCTGCGTGCTGGCAGGCCGACGATGGTTCAGGGCCAGCCTGATGCGCTGCTGGCTGTTTTTAACCGTGTCGCTGCTGTCGCATAGCCTGCTGGATTCGATCACCACCGGCGGGAAAGGCGTCGGCTGGCTGTGGCCGTGGTCAGATGAGCGCTTCTTTGCGCCGTGGCAGGTGATTAAGGTCGCGCCGTTTGCGCTGTCACGCTATACCACGCCGTACGGGCATCAGGTAATCATTTCAGAACTGCTGTGGGTGTGGCTGCCGGGGATGGTGCTGATGGGGTTGCTGTGGTGGCGAAAACGTGCGCGCTGATGCCCTCACCCCGGCCCTCTCCCACGGGGAGAGGGAGAAAACCTAACAATTCCCTCTCCCTGCGGGAGAGGGTTAGGGTGAGGGGAAAATTACTTACGACGCCAGGTGGTTCCCTGCGGGCCATCTTCCAGAATAATGCCCATCTCGGTCAGACGGTTACGCGCTGCATCCGCCGCCGCCCAGTCTTTCGCCTGACGCGCTTCCAGACGCGCTTTAATCAGTGCTTCAATTTCCGCTACTTCGCCGTCGTCCGCCTGCGCGCCGCTTTGCAGGAACACGTCCGGCTCCTGCTCCAGCAGGCCGAGCACGGAAGAGAGCTTACGCAGATGAGACGCTAGCGCATTGGCCGCCGCCATATCTTCTGACTTCAGGCGGTTCACCTCACGCGCCATGTCGAACAGCACGGAGTAGGCTTCCGGGGTGTTGAAGTCGTCGTTCATGACCTCAACAAAGCGGGCTTCGAACGCCTCGCCGCCTGCGGCCGGAACAGACTTGTCGGTGCCGCGCAGTGCGGTATACAGACGCTCCAGCGCAGCGCGCGCCTGCTTCAGGTTCTCTTCGCTGTAGTTCAGCTGGCTGCGATAGTGGCCAGACATCAGGAAGTAGCGCACGGTTTCCGCGTCGTAATACTTCAGCACGTCGCGCACGGTGAAGAAGTTACCCAGCGATTTCGACATCTTCTCGCGGTCAACCATCACCATCCCGGAGTGCATCCAGTAGTTCACGTACTCGCCGCCGTGGGCACAGGTGGACTGCGCGATTTCGTTTTCGTGGTGCGGGAACATCAGATCCGAACCGCCGCCGTGGATGTCGAAATGGTTGCCCAGCTGTTTGCAGTTCATCGCGGAACATTCAATGTGCCAGCCCGGACGCCCTTCGCCCCACGGGGAGGGCCAGCTCGGTTCGCCCGCTTTGGACATTTTCCACAGCACGAAGTCCATCGGATTACGCTTCACGTCCACCACGTCCACGCGCGCACCGGCCTGGAGCTGGTCCAGATCCTGGCGGGAAAGCGCACCGTAGGTTGGGTCCGTCGGCACCGAGAACATCACGTCGCCGTTGTCCGCCACATAGGCGTGACCGCGCTCGATCAGCTTTTGGGTGATATCAATGATTTCATGGATATGGTGGGTCGCACGCGGCTCGCTGTCCGGGCGCAGAATATTTAAGGCATCAAAATCCTTGTGCATTTCGGCGATCATGCGATCCACCAGCGCGACAAAGCTTTCGCCATTTTCATTAGCACGTTTAATGATTTTGTCGTCGATGTCGGTGATGTTGCGCACGTACTTCAGGTTGTAGCCCAGGAAGCGCAGGTAGCGTGACACCACGTCGAACGCGACAAAGGTACGGCCATGGCCGATATGACAGAGATCGTAAACCGTAATACCACACACGTACATGCCGACTTCCCCGGCATGGATAGGTTTAAATTCCTCTTTTTGGCGCGTCATTGTATTAAAGATTTTTAACATCGAAGATTCCATGTAAACACGTGTGTGGATTGTTTGTTCCTTATAATACCCATATTTCGGAGTACGGTCAGCACACAATGCAAGGTGATCGTGTCCTGTGGTTATGCTATAACAAGCCCCTATATGTGACCCGAGCACGGGTCGACGCACCACAATAACGGAACAGGATGCAAAAATGGTTACTTTCCACACTAATCATGGCGATATCGTAATCAAAACCTTTGATGACAAAGCGCCTGAAACAGTTAAAAACTTCCTGGACTACTGCCGCGAAGGTTTCTACAACAACACTATTTTCCACCGTGTGATCAACGGCTTTATGATCCAGGGCGGCGGTTTCGAGCCTGGCATGCGCCAGAAAGAGACGAAAGAAGCGATCAAAAACGAAGCGAACAACGGCCTGAAAAACACCCGTGGTACGCTGGCCATGGCCCGTACTCAGGCGCCACACTCTGCGACCGCACAGTTCTTCATCAACGTAGCGGACAACGACTTCCTGAACTTCTCTGGCGAAAGTCTGCAAGGCTGGGGCTACTGCGTATTCGCAGAAGTGGTTGAAGGGATGGACGTGGTCGACAAGATCAAAGCCGTTTCTACTGGCCGCAGCGGTATGCATCAGGACGTTCCTAAAGAAGACGTTGTGATCACAAGCGTGACCGTCAGCGAGTAATTCGTGGCGACACTCTTTATTGCGGATCTGCATCTGCAAACAGAAGAACCGGCGATCACCGCCGGTTTTCTGCGTTTTTTACACGGTGAAGCGAAAAGCGCCGACGCGCTGTACATTCTGGGCGACCTGTTTGAGGCCTGGATAGGCGACGACGATCCGAACCCGCTGCACCGTGAGATGGCTGCGGCCATTAAAGCGCTGGTGGATTCCGGCGTCCCCTGCTATTTCATTCACGGCAACCGTGATTTCCTGATCGGCCAGCGCTACGCCCGCGAGAGCGGTATGACGCTGCTGCCGGAAGAGCAGGTGCTAAACCTCTATGGCCGCAATATTCTGATCATGCACGGCGACACGCTCTGCACTGACGATACCGGCTACCTGGCGTTTCGAGCCAAAGTTCACACCCCGTGGATCCAGAAAGTGTTCCTCGCCCTGCCGCTGTTTATCCGCAACCGCATCGCCGCCAGAATGCGCGCGGGCAGCAAGGCCGCCAACAGCAGCAAATCGATGACCATCATGGACGTCAATCCGCAGGCGGTGGTGAACGTGATGGAGAAGCATCGCGTTCAGTGGCTGATCCACGGCCATACCCATCGTCCCGATGTACATTCCCTTATCGCCAACGGCGAGCCCGCCCATCGCGTGGTTTTAGGCGCCTGGCACAGCGAAGGATCGATGGTCAAAGTCACGCCGGAAGGTGTGGAACTGATCGCCTTCCCGTTTTAACGCCCCCCCGTCTTTTCGCTCATTTCCCGACCACGCAACCGTTTTCCTTGCCGGTATTACATGCTATTCTCTGTGCCCTCGAAAGCAGTGTGTTCCGCACCACAGGAGTTTTAAGACGCATGTCTTCCCGCAATAATCCGGCGCGTGTCGCCATCGTGATGGGGTCCAAAAGCGACTGGGCTACCATGCAGTTCGCCGCCGAAATCTTTGAAATCCTGAATGTTCCGCACCACGTCGAAGTGGTTTCCGCGCACCGTACGCCGGATAAACTGTTCAGCTTCGCCGAAAGCGCCGAAGAGAACGGTTACGAGGTGATCATTGCCGGTGCGGGCGGCGCAGCACATCTGCCGGGCATGATTGCCGCCAAAACGCTGGTGCCGGTATTGGGTGTTCCCGTGCAAAGCGCCGCGTTAAGCGGGGTGGATAGCCTTTACTCTATTGTCCAGATGCCGCGCGGTATTCCTGTCGGTACGCTGGCGATTGGTAAAGCGGGTGCGGCAAATGCCGCCCTGCTGGCCGCACAGATCCTGGCGACTCATGATAAAGAGTTACATCAGCGTCTGGCGGAGTGGCGTAAAGCCCAGACCGACGAGGTGCTGGATAACCCGGATCCGCGGGGTGCAGCATGAAGCAGGTTTGCGTTCTTGGTAATGGTCAGCTTGGCCGGATGCTGCGTCAGGCCGGTGAGCCGCTGGGTATTGCCGTCTGGCCCGTCGGGCTGGATGCCGAGCCGGAAGCCGTGCCGTTCCATCAGAGCGTGATCACCGCCGAAATTGAACGCTGGCCGGAAACCGCCCTGACCCGCGAGCTGGCGCGCCATAACGCCTTTGTAAACCGCGACGTCTTCCCGATCATTGCCGACCGTCTCACGCAAAAACAGCTTTTCGACAAGCTCGGCCTCGCGACCGCGCCGTGGCAGCTGCTTTCCGATAAGCACGAGTGGGATGACGTGTTTGCGATGCTGGGAGACCTGGCGATTGTGAAGCGTCGCGTCGGCGGCTACGACGGCCGCGGGCAGTGGCGCCTGCGCGCGAACGACACCGCCGAGCTGCCGGATGACTGCTACGGCGAGTGCATCGTTGAGCAGGGCATTAACTTCAGCGGTGAAGTGTCGCTGGTTGGCGCGCGCGGGCATGACGGGCACACCGTTTTTTACCCGCTAACGCATAACCTGCATCAGGACGGCATTCTGCGCACCAGCGTCGCCTTCCCGCACGCCAATGCTGACCAGCAGACGCAGGCGGAAGAGATGCTGTCTGCCATTATGCATGAGCTGGGCTATGTGGGCGTGATGGCGATGGAGTGTTTCGTCACGCCGTCGGGTCTGCTGATCAACGAACTTGCGCCGCGCGTGCACAACAGCGGCCACTGGACGCAAAACGGCGCCTCCATCAGCCAGTTCGAGCTGCACCTGCGCGCCATCACCGATCTGCCGCTGCCGCAGCCGGTGGTGACCAGCCCGTCGGTGATGATCAACCTGATCGGCACCGATCTGAACTACAACTGGCTGAAGCTGCCGCTGGTGCACCTGCACTGGTACGACAAAGAGGTGCGTCCGGGGCGTAAGGTCGGCCACCTGAACCTGAACGATACCGACACGGACCGCCTGAGCGCCACGCTGGAAGCGATTGTTCCCCTGCTGCCGCCAGAATATGCGAGCGGTATTGTCTGGGCGCAGTCAAAACTGAAGTAAGTATCCCCCGCCGGGGAGTTGACCTTCCCCTTCCCCGGCGTACAATCCCCGCCCATTGCTGCTCAGTTTTCTTCTGGAATCACCATGAACGATGGAACGGACTATCGCGCGATCCTCGCGTCCGATACCCCTTTAATCGACGTTCGCGCGCCGATCGAATTTGCCCAGGGTGCGATGCCCGCCGCACTCAACCTGCCCTTAATGAATGACGACGAGCGTGCCGCCGTCGGCACCTGCTATAAACGCCAGGGTCCGGACGCCGCGCTGGCGCTCGGTCATAGCCTGGTCAACGGCGAAACGCGAGAGGCGCGCATCAACGCCTGGCGGGAAGCCTGCCTGGCCCATCCTGAGGGCTACCTTTGCTGCGCGCGCGGTGGCCAGCGCTCACACATCTCCCAGGCCTGGCTGAAAGAGGCGGGCATCGACTACCCGCTGATCCGCGGCGGCTATAAGGCCCTGCGTCAGACGGCGATTCAGGTGACCATTGAGCAGTCACAAAAGCCGATGGTGCTTATCGGCGGCTGTACCGGTAACGGTAAAACGCTGCTGGTGAAGCAGCATGCGCAGGGCATCGATCTGGAAGGGCTGGCGCACCATCGCGGCTCGTCGTTTGGCCGCACGCTCACCCCGCAGCTTTCTCAGGCGAGCTTCGAGAATCACCTTGCGGCTGAGCTATTGAAAAAAGACGCCGCGCGCTGGGTGCTTGAAGACGAGGGCCGGATGATTGGCTCCAACCACCTGCCGGAGTGTCTGCGCGACCGCATGGCTGAAGCGCCTGTCGTGGTGGTCGAAGATCCGTTTGAGATCCGTCTTGAACGCCTGCGCGAAGAGTATTTCGACCACATGTGGGCCGACTTTTCTGCCGCCTGCGGTGAAGAGGCGGGCTGGAAAGCGTACAGCGAATATCTGCATCACGGCCTGTACGCCATTCGTCGCCGTCTGGGGCTACAGCGTTTTGCGGAATTTACCGCGCTGTTAGATTCCGCGCTGCTGGAACAACAACGCTCTGGAAGCACTGACGCGCACTTCAGCTGGCTTGTGCCGCTGCTGAAGGACTATTACGACCCGATGTACGGCTATCAGCTGGAGAAAAAGGCGGAGAAGATTGTGTATCGCGGGACGTACGAAGAAATTGCCGAGTGGCTTGATCGCTGAAAAATAAAGCCGGGTGGCGGCTACGCCTTACCCGGCCTACGCGTGCTTTTGTAGCCCCGGTAAGCGCAGCGCCACCGGGGAACAAACCACTTAGAAGTCGTAACGCAGACGCACCAGGTTCATGTCGCCCAGGTTGTCGGTGCTGGAGGTGAACACGTGTTCGTAATCCACGCGGAAACCGTAATCCAGCTGGAAGCTGATACCCACGCCGTTGTCGATGCGCTGGTAGTTACGGCCATTCACGTACTCGATACGGTCGCCCATGAAGTACGGCTGGATGGATTTCACCGCATACTGACCAACCGGGAACTTGTAACCCGCAAAGTATTCAATACCCCATGCATCACCGGCGAAGTAGTCGTTAACGGACACTTTTTTGGTGGTCAGGAAGTTCTGATACCAGCCGCCGCCTGCGGAGAAGGTCCAGTTATCCGGCGTCCAGCTCAGGGCGGTACCAAGGATGTTCTGGTCGTAGGATTTGCTGTCGCCGTTGTCCGGGTTACGCATGTCCGCGCGGGTGTAGTTCCACGCTGCGCCCCAGGTCAGATCGGTAGTCAGGTGATAATCGATACCCAGTGAACCGCCGCCTTTACGCTTGTAGCGCAGGCCGTTGCCCGGCAGGTATTCGCTGTCTTCAAACAGGTAAGAGGCGTAGATGTCAGCATCGCCCACGGTTTTCTTGTACTTCAGCATCTGGCGTGAACGGTAAGAGCCGTCATAGTCGCCGTTGATCCCGTTACCTGGCGCCTGACCAATCATGTCGTAGTCCCAGATGTCGGTTTTTGCGCCCACCACGTCATAGTACACGCTGTTCTGCTGGCCGAAGGTCAGCGTACCCCAGGTGTCGCTCTTCAGACCGGTGTAGAGCATACGACGAGAGGTGTCGTGCGCGCCGTCGGCATAGTGATGATCCCAGTTGAACTGCGCCGGAATGTTCACACCCAGCTCGTAGTAGCTGATCCAGCTGATGTCATCGAACAGGTAGTAGTCTGCCGCGAAACGGAAGCGGGTGCCGCCGTCAAAGCCGTTGCGCTTGTAGCTGTTTTTGCCGTCATCACCGGTCATATTCTGGAACTGAGGACGAATACTGCCGCCAACGGTGAAGTTCAGGCGGCTCAGCGGGTTACCCGCCTGCGGATCCTGTTTCAGAAGGGTGATTTCCGCCTGAGATGCGAATGAAGCCAATGCCACTGCTGCGCCGATCGTTGTCGCCAGCGCTGTTTTTCTTATAGTCATTCTTTTTCCTTGATAGACACGCTGCTAAATATTTAGCTGGTGAATATTAACCGGAAAAATTCGGGCTGTGTGGGCGGGTTTTTAATGTTTTGTGCTACTAAATGCATGGTCATTAACGATTTGTGCCGTTAAGCGATGACGCATCAGCAGAAATGCCGGTGCGTCATCATCACATCAGTAAACTAGCTGACAAACTGGCGGAATAGCGCTTTACCTTTCAACAGCCGGGTTCCGAGCCAGCCGCCGCACAGGGACAGCAGCACGGCGCCGCAGACGGGCAGCGTGAGCCACAGCCGCCAGTCGGGCTCCCACGGGAAGTCGAAGACCTTGCTCTGGAGTACCGCCAGCGCGGTTTCCGCCCCGATGGCCGCCACCAGTCCCGCCACCAGACCGAGCAGGGCAAATTCGCTCCACAGCGTGGCGCGCAGCAGCCGTTTACTGGCTCCCAGCGTGCGGTAGACCACCAGCTCCTGATGACGCTGACGCATGCCCACCTGCACCTGCGCCAGCAGCAACAGCACGCCGCAGACGGTCACCAGCACTACCATCACCTCCAGCGCGCGGCTCACCTGCTCCAGCACCTGCCCGACCTGTTTGAGGATCGCGCCGATATCCAGCAGGCTCACGGTCGGAAATTCCCGGTTAAGCTGCGTCAGCATGCCGTTGCCGTTTTCCCAGCGGAAGCTGGTGAGCCAGCTCTGCGGCTGTCCGTCCAGCGCACCCGGCGGGAAGATGAAGAAGAAGTTTGGCCGCAGGCTTTCCCAGTCCACTTTACGCAGGCTGGTGACTTTGGCGGTGAAGTCCTGGGTATCACCGGTGAAGGTCACGCTGTCGCCGAGCTTCACGTTCAGGCGTGTCGCCAGCCCCTCCTCCATCGACACTTCCCCCGCTTTCGGCGGCCAGGTGCCGGCAACGATCGGGTTATGGTCCGGACGTTTCGCCTGCCAGGTCAGGTTGAGTTCGCGATTGAGCGATTCATCCTTATTTCCCTCCGTCGACTGGCCGTTGATCTGCGTCAGGCGGGCGCGCACGATCGGATAGAACGATTCCGGAATAATGTGATGCTCAGACAGGAAACCCTTCAGCGGCGTCACCTGTTCGGGAGCAATGTTGATCAGGAAATAGTTCGGGCTTTCCGGCGGAAGCTGCTGCTGCCAGCGATCCAGCAGATCCCCGCGCAGCACCAGCAGAAGCGCCAGCAGCATAAACGACAGCGAAAATGCCGAGAGCTGGCTGAGGGTAGACCACGGCTGGTGCAGCAGGCGGTTAACCGCTAACCGTATGGGGAGTGATTTAACTGTCAGCTTTCTCAGGACATTAAGCAATATCCAGCCCACTACGCCGCACAGCAGCGCCAGCACCACCGCGCCCGCCAGCACCGCCCACAGCAGCGTGCTGCCGCCCATCAGCCAGGCCAACAGCCCGACCGCCACCGCAATAATCACCGGCAGGTAGAACTTCAGCGGCCAGACGCTGGCCACCACATCGCGGCGCAGCACGCGCAGCGGCTGGGTGGCGAGCAGCAGCCGGTACGGGCGTAGCCCCACCAGCAGGGAGATCGTCGTCATCGCGCCGATTGCCCACAGCCACGGCCAGAAGCTGGCAGGCGGTAATGCCGCGGGCAGTACCGGTTTGAGCAGCACCATCAGCAGCTTTTCAAACAGCAACCCTATCGCCCCGCCGGTCAGAGCCGACAGCGCCACCACCATCAGCCACTGGCCGACAATCAGCTTGCGCAGCTGCGCGCGGCCCGCGCCGAGGGTTTTGAGGATCGCCACCAGATCGTAACGGCTGCGGCAGTAGTGCCCCATCGCCACGGCAACCGCCGCAATGGCAAGCAGCAGGGTTAACAGCGCCGACAGCAGCAGGAACTGCTGGGAACGTTCGAGGGATTTGCCGAGCGCCCCGTCATCCTGCTCCAGCCCGTACCAGCGGTGTTCCGGCTTGAGCTGCGGCAGGAGCCATTTTTCGTACGCCTCCAGCTGCGCAGGCGTCCCGCCAAACTTATACCGCCAGGTGACACGGCTTCCCGGCTGGACGGCGTGGGTTTTCGCCACATCCGCGGTGTTCATCAGCAGGCGCGGCGCAAGCTGGAACGGATTAAATCCGGAGTCGGGCTCCTGCACCACTTCCCCGGCAATTTTGAGTGTCGCGTCGCCGACGTCGATACTGTCGCCGGGTTTCAGGTTAAGAAGCGCCATCAGTCGCGATGCCAGCAGGACCGTACCGGCCACCGGTTTTAGCCCCGGCGGGCTGGTTTGTAAGTCACCGTACATGGGGTAGATGTCATCCACGGCTTTTACGCTGGCAAGCTGCGGCGTGTCGCCCGCAAAGGTCATGGTCTGAAAGGTGATCTGCTCCCCTACCTTCAGCCCCTCTTTGCGCGCTTCCTCAATCCAGCCCGGCGGCACGGGGCGAGAACTTTGCAGAGCCCGGTCCCCGGCCATAAATTCCCGACTCTGCTGGCTAAGCCCTTTCTCCATACGATCGCTGACGCTGCCGAGCGCCAGCACGCAGGCCACCGCCAGGCTCAACGCCAGCCAGACAATCAGCAGCGAGGGCGAGCGCCACTCGCGCCAGAACCAGCGGGCAATCATGCTTCCTCCTGAAGAATACCGTTCACCAGCCGCAGGCGGCGGTCGCAGCGGGCGGCCAGCTGCGGGTCGTGGGTAACCAGAATCAGCGTGGTGCCGTGCTCGCGGTTGAGGGAAAACAGCAGATCGGCAATTTTGTCCCCGGTTTTACGGTCGAGATTGCCCGTTGGCTCATCGGCAAACAGCACTTCCGGGCGCCCGTTAAACGCCCGGGCCAGCGCCACGCGCTGCTGCTCACCGCCGGAAAGCTGTGTCGGAAGATGGTCGAGACGTTTGCCCAGCCCCAGCTGTTCCAGCAACGCCTTCGCGTGATCGCGGCTTTCACGGGTATTTTCACCGCGCAGCAGGCCGGGCAGCTCAACGTTTTCCAGCGCGTTCAGCGTCGGGATCAGCATGAATGACTGAAAGACAAACCCGATATGCCGGGCACGCAGCGCGGCGCGGGCCTCTTCATCAAGCGCGTGGAGGGGCTGGCCGACCAGGTTCACTTCCCCACTGCTGCCATCGTCCAGACCAGCGAGAATGGCCAGCAGCGTGGACTTACCGGAACCGGATTCACCAATCAGGGCGATGGTTTCGGCACGTTTGACAACGAGTTCAACTCCGGTGAGGATGGAAAGCTCGTGTTCTCCCTGACCGACGGACTTCTTAAGACGATGAACTTCAACAATGTTTTCCGCTGGCATTTGCCCTTCCTGTTTTTGATACTGATGACCTTCCGCGCGGCGGCTGCGGACACGTTATTGATTCTGGGCGACAGCCTGAGCGCGGGCTATCGTATGGCCGCCAGTGCGGCCTGGCCCGCCCTGCTCAATGATAAATGGCAGTCCCGGGCGTCTGTCGTGAACGGCAGCATCAGCGGCGATACGTCGCAGCAAGGCTTATCGCGCCTGCCTGCCCTGCTTAAGCAGCATCAACCGCGTTGGGTGCTTGTCGAACTGGGCGGTAATGATGGTTTGCGCGGCTTCCAGCCTCAGCAAACGGAGCAAACGCTGCGGACCATTTTGCAGACCATTAAGGCCGCCAATGCCCAGCCGCTGCTGATGCAAATTCGCCTGCCCGCTAACTACGGCCGTCGGTATAATGAGGCGTTTAGCGCGATCTATCCTAAGCTTGCCAAAGAGTTTGATATTCCGCTGCTGCCATTTTTCATGGAAGAGGTCTATCTGAAACCCCAGTGGATGCAGGATGATGGCATTCACCCCAATCGCGATGCCCAGCCGTTCATTGCCGACTGGATGGCAACCCGGCTGGCTCCTTTAGTAAAACATGACTCGTCAAACAGCTGAGAACCTGACAGGTAAAGTTATGCAAAAATCGGTCTTAATAACAGGATGTTCCAGCGGAATTGGCCTTGAAAGCGCCCTTGAACTGAAACGTCAGGGGTTTTGGGTGCTGGCAGCCTGCCGCAAATCCGAGGATGTCGAACGCATGCGAGGGCTGGGATTTACCGGCATTCTGCTGGATCTCGATTCGCCAGAGAGCGTGGAGCAGGCCGCCGATGAGGTTATCGCCCTGACCAACAACCGTCTTTACGGTCTGTTCAACAATGCGGGCTATGGCGTGTACGGCCCGCTACAGACTCTCTCACGGGAACAGCTGGAGCAGCAGTTCTCCGCAAACTTTTTCGGGGCGCATCAGCTTACCATGCGCCTTCTCCCGGCCATGCTGCCGCACGGCGAAGGGCGCATCGTGATGACCTCCTCAGTTATGGGCCTGATCTCCACGCCGGGCCGCGGGGCTTACGCCGCCAGTAAATATGCGCTTGAAGCCTGGTCCGATGCGTTGCGCATGGAGCTGCGCCACAGCGGTATTAAGGTCAGCCTGATTGAACCGGGCCCGATCCGCACCCGCTTTACGGAAAACGTTAACCAGACGCAGGCGGACAAACCGGTCGAAAATCCCGGTATCGCGGCGCGTTTTACGCTTGGGCCAGAAGCCGTCGTTGCCAAAGTGCGCCACGCGTTTGAGAGCGATACCCCTAAAATGCGCTATCCGGTCACGCTGGTGACCCATGCCGTCGGCTGGTTGAAACGCCTGCTGCCGGGGCGGATGATGGACAAAATTTTGCAGGGTTGAGTTGAAGCGACCACGCTTACCCCCATGTAAAGAGTAAACCGATAAAAGAGAATGCCGCATGTCCGTACAGAATATCGTCAACATAACTGAAGCTAACCTGCAACAGACGCTCGAACAGTCAATGACTAAACCGGTGCTGTTCTACTTCTGGTCTGAACGCAGCCAACACTGCCTGCAACTGACGCCGGTCCTGGAAAGCCTTGCCGCGCAGTACAACGGTCAGTTCATTCTGGCGAAGCTGGATTGTGACGCCGAACCAATGGTGGCTTCCCAGTTTGGCCTGCGCGCGATCCCCACCGTCTACCTGTTCCAGAACGGTCAGCCGGTGGATGGCTTCCAGGGGCCGCAGCCAGAAGAGGCGATCCGCGCCCTGCTGGATAAAGTCCTGCCGCGCGAAGAAGAGCTGAAAGCGCAGGAAGCCATGGCGCTGATGCAGGAAGGCAAGTACGACGAGGCGCTGCCGCTGTTAAAAGACGCGTGGCAGCTGTCGAACCAGAACAGCCAGATTGGTCTGCTGCTGGCAGAGACCCAGATTGCGCTGCACCGCCCTGAAGACGCGGAAGCCGTGCTGAAAACGGTGCCGATGCAGGATCAGGATACCCGTTATCAGGGTCTGGTGGCGCAGATTGATCTGCTGAAACAGGCGGCCGATACCCCTGAAATTCAGCAGCTTCAGCAGCAGGTTGCGGACAACCCGCAGGATGCCGCGCTGGCAAGCCAGCTGGCGCTTCAGCTTCATCAGGTGGGGCGTAACGAAGAGGCGCTGGAGCTGCTGTTTAGCCATCTTCAGAAGGACCTGGGCGCCGCAGACGGACAGGCGCGGAAGATGTTCCAGGAGATCCTGGCCGCGCTGGGTACCGGTGACGCGCTGGCGTCGAAATATCGTCGTCAGCTGTACGCGTTGCTCTACTAGCAAAAAAATGCCCGGTGGCGCTAACGCTTACCGGGCCTACAAAAGCCGATATTACCCCGTCTTTTTCAACTGCGTCACCACCAGCTGGTGGCGCGCGTTGTAAAACTTCCGATAGGTCAGGTAGCAGGCAATGATGGTGGACAGGCTCGCCGTAGAGAGCAGCATAAACGTCACCATAATCTGGTACTTAATCGCTTTTACCGGATCGATACCGGCAAAAATCAGCCCCGACATCATGCCCGGCAGGCTCACCAGACCCACCGTTTTGGCGGAATCCACCGTTGGGATCAGCGAAGAGCGAATGCTGTCGCGGATCAACCGCGCAGAGGCCACCTTCGGCGTCGCGCCCAGGCTTAGCTTCTCCTGAAGCTGCTGCTGTTCACTGCTGAACCGTTGCCCCAGATTGTTGTAGCACAACCCGACCGCCACCATCGCATTGCCCGCAATCATCCCGGAAATGGGGATCACCTGCATCGGCGTAAATTCTATCGAGCCGGAGAGTACCAGTACCGCCAGCGTTAACGCGGTCCCGGTAGTGATGGCGATCAACGACGAAATGAACGCTTTATCGATGTATTTACTGCGTTTCTGCGCGTTCCATGCCGCGTTAAAGCAGATAAACAGCACCATCAACAGGGTCAGCACGGCATGATTGACGTTGAAGATGTATTTCAGCACATAGCCGACGATGATGAGCTGAATGACCGCGCGGGCGATACTCCAAAGAATATCTTTTTCCAGCCCCAGCTTTTCCCGGTAGCTGACCACAATCGCCACCAGCACCAGGACCATCGACAGCGCCAGCGATTCGTTGGTTATGTTATGTTCACCCACGATGAGCCTCCTCCATTTTCCCGCCCTGCGGCCTGAGCGTGATGACATCATCCGCATGGGTAATTTCATTTGAATCATGCGTCACCCACAGCACGGCAATATTCTGCTCCCGGGCGTAGCGATGGATAATGTCATTGACGTTGCGCTTGTTAGCGTCATCCAGCGCGCTGGTGATTTCGTCCAGCAACAGCGCCTTCGGCAAGAATTGCAGGTTACGGATCAGCGAGACGCGCTGCTTTTCCCCTCCCGACAGTTCGGCGATCGATTTGGTCAGCGTCTCCGGCGAAAGCCCGAACCGGGTCAGATCGTCGGTAAACTTTTTTGGATCAGGCGTTTGGTTGCGGATGTGCCAAGGGAAAACCAGATTGTCGTACACCGTGTCGCCAAACAGGGACGGCGTTTGCACGCAGTATGACACCTGCTGGCGATAGCTTTCCGGTGAAAGCGTGGCGATATCTTTTCCTGCAAACAGGATGGTTCCCTCCGTTGGGCTCAGTAGCGAAGCCACGATTTTCAGGAGGGTGCTTTTGCCGCAGCCGGAGGGGCCAGTTATCAGTTTAAATTCGCCCGGAGAGAGACAAAAATCGACGTGCTGAAGGATGGTGTTATCACCCACACGAAAGCCAACATCCCTGATATCCAGAAGATTTTTTTTATTATTCATTCCGATTCCATTAACCGCTGTAATAAGAACAGCCTTTAGCATAATCCTTTCCGCTACGCAGCGCGAATAGCCTTAACCTATAGCAAGTGTTAAACTTTTTGCTCGCTAATTGTCACCTCTATAACTACAGGAAGTCAGCAACATGACACATATCTTTTATGAGTTCTCTTCCCTGAAGCCTGGTGTTCCTGATGTGGAAACATTAATGGAAGTCATCAATTCTTCTGAACTCACGCGTTTTGTCATGGGTGCAGAGGTGGTCGATTTTGTTAAGAAGGCGCTCATCGTTAACACCACAATCGGTAGCTTTAAAAACTGCTATTTTGCTTTCGATGATGGAGCTTACTTTCTCGAGTTTGACGGCAAGGGTAAATCCAGACGCTTTACTGAGGTGCCGGACTGGTTCGTTTCCCCTGCGGAATTTGCCCGCTCGCAATGGCTGATTAACCATGATCTGGCCGATGTGAAGGCGACGGCGTTTATTGACGTGCTGATGTCCTATCCGCTTAAAGAGCGCCGGGCGCACTGCAATCTGCTGTTTGGTCTGGATCTGCATAAGGTCAATGTGGTTCCGGCGCCTACAGCCCCTGCCGGAAAAATGGGCAATAAAAACGGAAAAACCACCAAGCCTCGCGTCACGGATCTCGGCTCTTTTGAGCTTTTTACCGCGTTCTTTGCGCGTATGAAAACCGCCGTCAATGCTAATGAATTCCCTACCCTACAGGTGCTGACCGGCCAGGAGGATCTTACAAAAGCGCCGCACAGCTTAAAGCAAGGGATCAGAACCTGGTTTAAGGCGATTACCGGCGATCTGCCGCCGAACAACAAACGTGTCGGGGCGGGCAATGCGGTATTGTTCTGCGCTCCCGTTCGCGAGCAGATCCAGCAGATAGAGGCCATCGGCCTGGAAAAATACTATCAGGGCTTATCAAAAGCCATCGCTGACGCCGGGGATGGGTTTATCACCGACTTCAGCTATACCTGGTCTGAAAAGTAACGTTTTGCGCCCCGCATTCCGAACGGGGCGTTTTATTTCTGCCAGTCCGGTTCCCACCTCTTTACAGGGGCGAAATCCTCTTCGTTAGCCGATATACTTACGTTCAACAAATACGCAGTTTTTCTCGTTACGGCATGCAAAACAGGAGGTTTTTATGCTCATCGTTGTTCCTGTCCTTATTTTCGTTGCGCTGGTTATCGTGGGCGCAGGCGTCAAAATTGTCCCGCAGGGTTACCAGTGGACCGTCGAACGCTTCGGTCGCTACACCAATACCCTTCAGCCGGGTTTAAGCCTGATCGTTCCTTTCATGGACAGAATTGGGCGCAAGATCAATATGATGGAGCAGGTGCTGGATATCCCTTCCCAGGAAGTCATCTCCAAGGATAACGCCAACGTCACCATCGATGCGGTGTGCTTTATTCAGGTGATTGATGCGCCGAAAGCGGCCTATGAGGTGAGCAACCTGGAGCTGGCGATCGTCAACCTGACCATGACCAACATCCGTACCGTGCTTGGCTCAATGGAGCTGGACGAAATGCTCTCCCAGCGTGACAGCATTAATACCCGCCTGCTGCACATTGTGGATGAAGCCACCAATCCGTGGGGGATCAAAGTGACCCGCATTGAGATCCGCGACGTGCGTCCACCGGCAGAGCTGATTGCTTCCATGAACGCGCAGATGAAGGCCGAGCGTACCAAGCGCGCCTATATTCTTGAAGCCGAAGGGGTGCGTCAGGCCGAGATCCTGAAAGCGGAAGGGGAAAAACAGTCGCAGATCCTGAAAGCCGAGGGCGATCGTCAGTCTGCCTTCCTCCAGGCGGAAGCGCGTGAACGTTCGGCAGAAGCGGAAGCCCGCGCAACGCAAATGGTTTCCGAGGCGATTGCCGCCGGGGATATTCAGGCCGTGAACTACTTCGTCGCACAAAAATATACCGATGCGCTGAAGGAGATCGGCTCCGCGAACAACAGCAAGGTGGTGATGATGCCGCTGGATGCCAGCAGCCTGATGGGATCTATCGCCGGAATTGCCGAACTGATCAAAGACGGCGGAAACGAGCGTAAAAAATGATTGAGCTCATCGTTGCACATCCTCATGCATTCTGGCTCAGCCTTGGCGGACTGCTGCTGGCCGCCGAGATGCTTGGCGGCAACGGTTATCTGCTGTGGAGCGGGGTTGCCGCGGTGATTACCGGGCTGGTCGTCTGGCTACTGCCTGTCGGCTGGGAGTGGCAGGGCGCGCTGTTTGCCGTGCTGACGCTGGTGGCCGCCTGGCTGTGGTGGCGCTGGCTGAACAAACGGGTGAAGGCGCAGAAGCCGGTCGACGCGCATCTCAACCAGCGTGGGCAGCAGATCGTGGGTAAGCGTTTTACGCTTGATAACGCGCTGATCAACGGACGCGGTCATATGCGCGTGGGGGACAGTTCGTGGCCGGTAGTGGCCGACGATGACCTCAGCGCCGGCACACGGGTTGAGGTCATTGCGGTGGAAGGCATTACCCTGCGGGTTAAAGCCTGTTAGGCATGGGTTTTACGGTGGCAGCAGCCGGAAAGATTGTCGATAATCGGGCACTCGGCGCTGTCATCTCCCGGGCAGGATTCTGCCAGCTGTAACAGTTGCTCACGCATCGCCTGTAATTCGATGATATGGCGTTCGATCTCCGCCACTTTTTCCAGCGTACGTTTTTTCACGTCGGCACTGTGGCGTTTCGGATCGTTAAACAGGTTAACCAGCTCGCCGCACTCTTCAAGGTTAAATCCTACCTGTCTTGCCTGGCGCAGTAACGTCAGTTCATCAAGATGCAGCTGCGTATAGCTGCGGTAGCCGTTCTCACTGCGCAACGGTGGCGTCACCAGCCCTTTTTCCTCATAAAAGCGAATCGCTTTGCTGGTTAAGCCGGTTTTTTTCGCAACATCGCTGATATTCACATTTCCCCCTTGACCTTCCCCTTGATGGAAGGTTTAACCTTCATAACAGTTAGCGAAAAGCAGAGTGAAGGTCAACAATTGACCAGAACATTATACGGGAGTTTTGTTATGTCTCACACTATTGACCTGACACTGGACGGCCTCTCCTGCGGCCACTGTGTCAAACGCGTTAAAGAAAGCCTGGAGCAGCGTCCTGACGTGGAAAGCGCTGAGGTGACTATCGATCATGCCGCCGTGACCGGCAGCGCCAGCGCCGACGCGCTGATTGATACCATTAAACAGGCCGGTTACGGGGCGGAGTTAAGCCACCCAAAGGCTAAACCGCTGGCAGAGTCATCATCCCCGTCGGAAGCACTGACAGCGGCCACTCCTGAGCTTCCGGTAGCTGATGACATTGATGACAGCCAACAGCTGCTGATCAACGGCATGAGCTGCGCCAGCTGCGTCTCCCGGGTACAAAACGCCTTACAGGCGGTACCGGGCGTCGCACAGGCACGGGTAAACCTGGCGGAGCGTACTGCGCTGGTGATGGGCAGCGCCTCCGCCGCAGAGTTAGTGCAGGCCGTGGAGAAAGCGGGCTACGGGGCGGAGGCCATCGAAGATGATGCCGAGCGCCGCGAGCGCCAGCAGGAAACGGCTGTCGCCACCATGAAGCGCTTCCGCTGGCAGGCGATCGTCGCCCTGCTGGTCGGTATTCCGGTGATGGTGTGGGGCATGATGGGTGACAACATGATGGTCACCGCAGACAACCGCACCCTGTGGCTGGTGATTGGTCTGATTACCCTTGCGGTAATGGTGTTTGCTGGCGGACATTTCTATACCAGCGCCTGGAAGAGCCTGAAAAACCGCACCGCGACGATGGACACGCTGGTCGCACTCGGTACCGGAGCCGCATGGCTCTATTCGATGAGCGTTAACGTCTGGCCGCAATGGTTCCCGATGGAGGCGCGCCATCTCTATTATGAAGCGAGTGCGATGATTATCGGTCTGATTAACTTAGGCCATATGCTCGAAGCCCGCGCGCGTCAGCGCTCGTCGAAAGCGCTGGAAAGATTACTCGATTTAACCCCGCCGACGGCCCGCGTGGTCACGGACGACGGGGAAAAAAGCGTTCCGCTCTCAGAGGTACAGCCGGGAATGACGCTGCGCCTGACCACCGGCGACCGCGTGCCCGTCGACGGTGAAATCACCCAGGGCGATGCCTGGCTGGATGAAGCGATGCTGACCGGCGAGCCGATACCCCAGCAGAAGTCTCAGGGCGATGCGGTGCATGCGGGTACGGTGGTACAGGACGGCAGCGTACTGTTCCGCGCCAGCGCGGTCGGAAGCCATACCACGCTGTCACGCATCATTCGCATGGTCCGCCAGGCGCAGAGCAGTAAGCCGGAGATTGGTCAGCTTGCCGATAAAATCTCCGCCATTTTTGTGCCGGTGGTCGTCGGTATTGCCCTGCTGAGCGCGGCGATATGGTATTTCTTCGGCCCGGCGCCGCAGATTGTCTACACCCTGGTGATCGCCACCACGGTGTTGATCATCGCCTGCCCTTGCGCCCTTGGCCTGGCCACGCCGATGTCGATTATCTCTGGCGTCGGACGCGCCGCCGAATTTGGCGTACTGGTCCGTGATGCTGACGCCCTGCAACGGGCAAGCACGCTGGACACCCTTGTCTTTGATAAAACCGGCACGCTCACCGAGGGCAAACCGCAGGTGGTGGCCGTCAGTACCGTTGGCTGTACGGAGACGGACGCCCTGCGCCTGGCCGCCGCGCTGGAACAAGGTTCGAGCCACCCGCTGGCGCGCGCCATCCTGGAGAAAGCCGGTGATGCCCGTCTGCCGCAGGTCAGTAACTTCCGCACCCTGCGCGGTTTAGGGGTCAGCGGTGAAGCTGAAGGCCATACGCTGCTGCTGGGTAACCAGGCACTGCTGACTGAACACGGCGTTGATACGTCCGCGCTGGACGCAGAGCTGAACGCGCAGGCTTCTCAGGGCGCGACGCCGGTTCTGCTGGCGAGGGATGGTCAGGTGGCGGCGCTGCTGGCCGTGCGTGATCCGTTACGCCAGGACAGCGTGGATGCCTTACAGCGCCTGCACCGCGCGGGCTATCGTCTGGTGATGTTAACCGGGGACAACCCGACCACCGCCAACGCCATTGCGAAAGAAGCCGGGATTGATGAGGTGATCGCGGGCGTGCTGCCGGACGGCAAAGCGGACGCCATCAAGAACCTGCAAAGTCAGGGTCGCCAGGTGGCGATGGTGGGCGACGGCATTAACGACGCCCCGGCGCTGGCGCAGGCTGACGTAGGCATTGCGATGGGCGGCGGGAGCGATGTCGCCATTGAAACCGCGGCGATCACCCTGATGCGCCACAGCCTGATGGGGGTGGCGGATGCGCTGGCGATTTCGAAAGCCACGTTGCGCAACATGAAGCAGAACCTGCTGGGGGCCTTCGTCTATAACTCGCTCGGCATTCCGATTGCCGCCGGGATCTTGTGGCCGCTGACCGGTACCCTGCTGAACCCGGTTGTTGCGGGTGCGGCGATGGCGCTCTCGTCAATTACCGTGGTGAGCAACGCTAACCGTCTGCTGCGGTTTAAACCGAAGGATTGAACCTTGTACCCGTACGCGCTAGCATGAACCTTTCCGGTCATGGAGCGCGTATGGGTCTGTTTAATCGTCTAAAAACATCGTTTCGCGCCCTCTTTCCTCGCCGTTATGCCTGGCCCGGTATGGATATTTCGCTTCCGGGCGGGCAGCATCTGCACCTGGTGGGAAGTATTCATATGGGCACGCAGGATATGTTCCCCCTGCCCTCCGGCCTGATTAAACTGCTGAAGCGCGCCGACGCGCTGATCGTCGAAGCCGACATCTCCGGCCATGAATCGCCGTTTGCCGGGCTGGAAAGCGATCTCCCCCTGGCGGAACGTCTTAACGAGACGCAGCTGGCTGAGCTTACCCGTCTTGCGGATGAGACCGGCGTCTCGCTCTCAATGCTCGACACTCTGCCCCTGTGGCAAATTGCCATGGTGCTACAGGCAACCCAGGCGCAGCGCCTGGGGCTGCGCGGCGATTACGGTATCGATTATCAACTGCTGAATGCGGCAAGGGCGCGCAACCTGTCCGTTATTGAACTGGAAGGCACGGACAGCCAGATTGCGCTCCTTCGCCAGCTTCCCGATGACGGCCTGATACTGCTGGATGATACCCTGACCCACTGGCACACCAACGCTCGTCTGCTGCAAACGATGATTGGCTGGTGGCTGGATGCGCCGCCCGCAGACGGTAAGCTGGCGTTACCGTCGACGTTCAGTGAATCGTTGTATGATGTGCTGATGAACGCGCGCAACCAGGCGTGGCGGGAGACGCTTTATGCCCTGCCTGCCGGTCGTTATGTTGTCGCGGTTGGCGCGTTGCATTTGTACGGAGAAGGGAATTTGCCGTCGCTGCTGAAATAAAAAAATGGCCAATATCTCTATTGGCCCGTCAAAGAGGAATTTCATCGTTTTTATTATACCGAAGTGACCTTCGGCTACGCCGATTGTCGCTCAAAGTAACCATCACTGCCAATACTATTGCGCAAGATGGTGCTATTTTTTAGACAAACGTCAGGCGTATGCTGCTGGCATGAATCGTCTGTCGTAAGAAGGATAGCCATGACTCCCGCCGTTAAATTACTCGAAAAAAACAAAATTTCTTTCCGGATCCACACCTACGATCACGATCCGAACGAAACCAACTTTGGTGATGAAGTGGTGCGCAAGCTGGGGCTGAACGCGGACCAGGTCTACAAAACGCTGCTGGTCGCGGTGAACGGCGATATGAAGCACCTCGCCGTGGCAGTGACGCCCGTCGCCGGACAGCTTGATCTGAAGAAAGTGGCCAAAGCGCTGGGAGCGAAAAAGGTCGATATGGCTGACCCGATGGTTGCGCAACGCACAACGGGTTATCTGGTCGGCGGGATCAGCCCGCTCGGCCAGAAAAAGCGTCTGCCGACGCTGATCGATTCGCCTTCGCAGGAATTTGAGACGATCTATATTTCTGGCGGCAAACGCGGGCTGGATATCGAACTGGCCGCAGGCGATCTGGCGAAAATGCTGGACGCGAAATTTGCGGATATTGCGCGCCGGGATTGAGAAAATTGCCCGGTGGCGCTGCGCTTACCGGGCCTACGATTCGAATGTAGGCCGGGTAAGGCGAAGCCGCCACCCGGCAAAAAAACGCACTACTGCCAGCTCACCTCGCCCTTCGGCTCATACATGTTCACGTCAATCGGTGAATTTTGCTGGATAAACTGCTTCAACACTTCCGCATCAATAAACCCGGTATTTACATAACCCGGTTTGGTATCGATATGCGGATAGCCGTCGCCGCCGGTGGCGTTAAAGCTTAACGTTGCCAGGCGGTAGGTTTTCGCCGGGTCAACCGGTTCGCCTTTGATTTTGAGATCGTTGAGCTTGCCGTCCTTCGCGACGAAGCTGACGTTAGCAAACTGCGGATACGCCCCGGAATCCGGCTTCATCTGCGCCACGGCGGTCAGGTAGTCAATCACCTCCTTCCCGCTCATGTCCGCATAGACCACCACGTTGCCAAACGGCTGCACCTTGAGCACGTCTTTATAGGTGATGTCTCCGCCTTCGATGGAATCACGAATACCGCCGCCGCTCATCACGCCGAAATCCGCATTCGTGCGCGCCATCTGCGCGGCCAGCACCAGACGCCCCATGTTGGTCTGTACGAAGCGGACTTTGCTGCGGTCCCCTTCCAGTCGTCCGTTAAGCGTGCCAATCTTCACGTCCAGCTGCGCTTTCCCTTTGCTCTGGAACGGCGTCAGCAGCGAGAGCATCTGCTGGTTTTCAGCGATCTCTGGCGTGTAAAGTACCCGCTCGCTTTTGCCGTCCGGGTAGGTCACTTTCTTCTTCAGGTTGACCGGGATGAGCTGATAGTGCACCAGCTTCATTTCGCCGTTACGGAATTCGAAATCCGCGCGGCCAACGTATTTACCCCACTCGTGGGCCTGTACAATCCAGATCCCGTTCTGACGATCCGGCGCGCACGGCGTGCCGGGCACATAATCTACCTGCTTTTTATTCTCAGAGGCCATGCAGACCGGATCCTGCGAATGACCGCCCACAATCATCGCCAGCGAGCCCGCAGGAAGGCTGCGCGCCATCTCCACGTCGCCCGGCGCGTTAGAGCCGTGCTGACCGTTATCGTAATGCCCCATGTGGGTGGTCGCGATAATCACATCCGGTTTTTCATTCTGCTGCAACTCCTGGATCACCAGCTTCGCTTCGTCCGCCGGTTTACGGAATTCAATGTCGGTGAAAAATTCAGGATTACCAATTTTGGCCGTATCGTCGGTGGTTAAGCCGATGACCGCGATCTTCAGATCCTGACGCTTAAACAGCGCCCACGGTTTAAACAGGCGCTCGCCGGTGCTTTTCTGATAAATATTGGCGGAAAGGAACGGGAATTTGGACCACTTCTCCTGCTGGCGCAACACGCTCAGCGGATTATCAAACTCGTGGTTTCCGACCGCCATCGCGTCGTAACCAACTAAATTCATGCCGCGGAAATCAGGCTCGGCATCCTGCAAATCAGATTCCGGTACGCCGGTATTAATATCCCCGCCCGACAGCAACAGGACGCTGCCGCCCTGGGCCGCGACCTCTTTACGAATGCCGTCCACCAGCGTTTTTTGCGCCGCCAGGCCATATTCACCGTATTCGCTGCGCCAGAAATGGCCGTGATGATCGTTAGTATGCAGAATGGTAATTTTATAGGTTTTATCTTTTTCATACGCCTGCGCGGGCAGGCTTGTCAGCCCCCATGCGGCGATGAGCGCCAGCGCGACGCCACGCTTCATTAACTTCATCTTCTCTCTCCCTGACCCATAGACAAACGCAAAAATTACAGTGACTCACAAGAATAGACAAATAAGTTTTCAGAATTGCGACTTTCTTCAAATGTCACGGACGGGTATGTTAGTCGGATAATAATTACTCCCTGCATCTCTAATAACAAATCGACGTGGTATTTATGGCAATCAGTGAATCAACCCAGCCCGTCCAGGGCGCTCCGGCGTCGCCGCCGAAATCGCGCACTTCCTTTAAAGTATTAGGCGCAATCAGTCTCTCTCATCTGCTCAACGACATGATCCAGTCGCTGATTCTGGCGATCTACCCGCTGTTGCAGTCTGAGTTCTCATTAACCTTCGTGCAGATCGGGATGATCACCCTGACCTTCCAGCTGGCCTCGTCGCTGCTCCAGCCGGTGGTGGGCTACTGGACGGACAAATACCCGATGCCATGGTCGCTGCCCATTGGGATGTGCTTCACCCTGAGCGGGCTGGTGCTGCTGGCCATGGCGGGCAGCTTTGAGGCGGTACTGGTTGCCGCGGCGCTGGTGGGAACCGGTTCATCGGTGTTCCATCCGGAATCGTCCCGCGTGGCGCGTATGGCCTCCGGCGGACGCCACGGGCTGGCGCAGTCTCTGTTCCAGGTGGGGGGGAACTTTGGTAGCTCCCTCGGTCCTCTGCTGGCGGCGGTAATTATCGCGCCTTACGGTAAAGGCAACGTGGCGTGGTTTGTGCTGGCCGCGCTGCTGGCGATTGTCGTTCTGGCGCAAATCAGCCGCTGGTATGCCGCGCAGCATCGCGTAAATAAGGGAAAACCTGCCGCGAAGATAACCAATCCCCTTCCGCGCAATAAGGTGATCCTTGCCGTCAGCGTGCTGCTGGTGCTGATTTTCTCGAAATATTTCTATATGGCGAGCATCAGCAGCTATTACACCTTCTATCTGATGCAAAAATTCGGATTATCGGTACAAAACGCCCAGTTCCACCTCTTTGCCTTCCTGTTTGCGGTGGCGGCAGGCACGGTGATTGGCGGTCCTGTGGGGGATAAAATCGGACGTAAATATGTGATTTGGGGCTCTATCCTCGGCGTTGCGCCGTTTACGCTTGTTTTACCCTACGCAACGCTGGAATGGACCGGAATATTGACGGTGATTATTGGTTTTATTCTCGCATCGGCATTTTCAGCCATCCTCGTCTACGCGCAGGAGCTGCTGCCGGGACGTATCGGTATGGTTTCCGGCCTCTTTTTCGGTTTTGCCTTTGGCATGGGCGGCCTTGGCGCAGCCGTGTTGGGGATGGTTGCAGACCACACCAGCATCTTCCTGGTCTATAAAATCTGCGCTTTCCTGCCACTTCTGGGGATGTTGACCATATTCCTGCCTGACAATCGTCATAAAGCGTGACTTCACGGCTGCCAAAGTTAAACTTTGGCAGCCGGATAACCTGATGTCATAAGGCTTTCCTCTCCCTCCCCTCAGCAAATTTATCAAAATCTGCCTTTTTTCATGCTTATTGCCTTTTTATTGTGATTTCAACAATTATTCATAAACATAAGCGTAAAAATTGTCATAAACTATTAATCGGCTTTTTGGTATTTGCACCAAAAATGGATCACCCATCGCGAAAGGAGACGGAATGCACCACGCCACACCGCTTATCACCACCATTGTTGGTGGACTTGTGCTCGCTTTTATTCTCGGCATGATTGCCAATAAATTGCGTATTTCGCCCCTGGTAGGCTATTTGCTGGCGGGCGTTCTGGCAGGGCCCTTTACGCCGGGTTTTGTCGCAGATACCAAACTGGCGCCTGAGCTGGCGGAATTGGGCGTGATCCTGCTGATGTTTGGCGTCGGGCTGCATTTTTCCCTGAAGGATCTGATGGCGGTAAAGTCGATCGCCATACCGGGAGCGATCGCTCAGATAGGGGTGGCGACGCTGCTGGGCATGGCGCTTTCGGCGGTGCTGGGCTGGTCAATCATGACCGGTATCGTATTTGGGCTGTGTCTTTCAACCGCCAGTACCGTGGTGCTGCTGCGCGCGCTTGAAGAGAGACAGCTGATAGACAGCCAGCGCGGGCAAATCGCGATAGGCTGGCTGATTGTTGAAGATCTGGTGATGGTGTTGACGCTGGTACTGCTGCCTGCCGTTGCCGGGATGATGGAAAAAGAGAATATCGGCTTCGCCTCGCTGGCGCTGGATATGAGCATTACCATCGGTAAGGTTGTGGCGTTTATCGCCATCATGATGCTGGTGGGCCGCCGTCTGGTGCCGTGGATCATGTCCCGCAGCGCCGCCACGGGCTCGCGTGAACTGTTCACGCTTTCGGTCCTTGCGCTGGCGCTGGGCATTGCCTTTGGCGCCGTCGAGCTGTTTGACGTCTCCTTTGCGCTGGGCGCGTTCTTCGCCGGGATGGTGTTGAACGAGTCCGAGCTGAGCCACCGTGCCGCGCACGATACCCTGCCGCTACGTGATGCATTCGCGGTGCTGTTCTTCGTCTCCGTCGGGATGCTGTTCGACCCGCTGATCCTCATTCAGCAGCCGCTGGCCGTGCTGGGTACGCTGGCAATCATCATCTTTGGTAAGTCCGTTGCCGCCTTCTTCCTGGTACGGATGTTCGGCCATTCGCCGCGCACGGCGCTGACCATTGCCGCCAGCCTGGCGCAGATTGGCGAGTTCGCCTTTATTCTGGCCGGTCTGGGGATGGCCCTGAACCTGCTGCCACAGGCGGGGCAAAATCTGGTGCTCGCGGGGGCGATCCTCTCCATCATGCTAAACCCGGTATTGTTTGCCCTGCTGGAAAAATATCTCGAGAAGACCGAAACCCTCGAAGAGCAAACCCTGGAAGAGGCGATTGAGGAGGAGAAACAGATCCCGGTGGATATCTGCAACCACGCGCTGCTGGTCGGTTTTGGCCGCGTCGGCAGCCTGCTCGGTGAGAAGCTGATGGCCCAGGGCATTCCGCTGGTGGTGATTGAGACGTCACGCACCCGCGTAGATGAGCTTCGCGAGCGCGGCATCCGTGCGGTGCTGGGCAACGCGGCTAACGAAGAGATTATGAATCTGGCGCATCTGGACTGCGCCCGCTGGCTGTTACTCACTATCCCGAACGGTTACGAGGCTGGCGAGATTGTCGCCACAGCCCGTGAAAAATGCCCGCATATCGAAATCATTGCCCGTGCCCATTATGATGACGAAGTGGAGTACATCACCGAGCGCGGCGCGAACCAGGTGGTGATGGGTGAGCGTGAGATTGCGAATACGATGCTGACAATGCTGACGAAACCGCCGGTTGAAGAGGCGGTGACGGGGTAAGTTTTGTGCGGCCTGATGCCCTCACCCTGGCCCTCTCCCACAGGGAGAGGGAACAAACACTAAAAACGGCAACCACAGGTTGCCGTTTTGCTTTTACCTGTCCCAATACGCCTCTTCGAGGCTGTCTTCCCGTTCCGGCAGCCCCCGCGTTAAGCGCGGTGAATGCTGGTTCAGCACCTGATAACTCACGCGGTTCGCGTACTTGCACACCTGCGCCAGCGAGGAGTAGGTCAGCCAGTTGAAGGTGTGCTTGCTGGAATTCGGCACATTGGTTTTGTGGTAGGCGTTGGCAGTGATGTCGTGCAGCAGCGCGGCCAGCGCGCCGTCGCCTGCGCCGTTGGTATTCATGATCTTCTCGGGGCCACCCATATACGGTGCGATGTGGGAGAAGATACGCAGCGGGTTGATGCAGTCTTTATGACGCATGGCGCGGCTGAACTCGTACTGGTTAAATTCGGCGATTGCGCCCGGCAGCAGCGGGTGCTGGGTTTTCCGCTTACTCTCTTCTTCCGTGAAGCCCGCCATGTACAGCCCGACCGGCCCGGCGGTGCAGAGCACCAGATCCACCCAGTCCAGCGCCTTATCAGACGCCAGCAGCGGATCGCTTTCGCCGGTCAGCGCTTCGGCTTCTTCTTCATTCATCGCCAGAATCGAGACGTGTTCTTTCAGGAAGGCCTGCCACCACTCCGGGTTGTCGGCAATGACGAATTTGGTGCCCAGCGTCAGAACCACAGGCACGTTGTATTTCTTCGCGTACTCAATTGCCTTCATGGTTGCGTCCGGCATTGGTTCGCCCGGCTTGCAGCGCACCAGATAGGAGGTCAGTACCAGCGCAGACGCGCCCGCGATCACCTCTTCCGGGATACTTTCAGCGCGCAGCTTATTCATATGGCCGGGGCTAATGGCAAAGGTACGCTCGCCGGAATCGCTTATCAGCGTAAAGCAGCGGCCAATCGGCCCGTCAACGCCCTGCAAATAGTTCAGATCGGTGCGGCTGGAGGTATTGCACAGGTAGCGGTAGGCGTAGCCACCGATTTCGATATTGCTGCACATCACGCCAAGCAGCACCGAGCGGTCGTCTGCCAGTACGGAGTAGTTGTGCATGGTGTTGCCGATGGTGCCGCCGGCAAACTGGTGGGTGATAAGATTTTCGCGCACCAGCTCCTGATACAGCGCTTCAGCAACGTCATCCTCAATCACCAGCGAGTGCCCGGCGCTCAGACCGTAACGTGCGACAAACGCATCATCCACTTTGGCTTCAATGTCCACCAGCGTCTGATCGATACCGACCACCCAGGCAGCGCTGGTTTCGCTTTCCTGCTGAATTTGCTGTAACAGCGGATCGCGGGCATCGACGGGGAAATAGTGTTTGGACTTACGTTTACCGGGAAATTTCATGGTCTGAACTGTGCAAAGAATACGGGCCGGGAATGGTAGCACAAACCCGGCCCGTAACGCGATCAGCGGCGGGTGGTGACCAGTGAGACCATCATGTCGATGTGTTCAGGGGAGTCGTTAAGCGCAGGAATGTATTCGTATTTCGTTCCGCCCGCCTCCATAAAGAATTCTTTGTTCTGGACGGCAATCTCTTCCAGCGTTTCCAGACAGTCCGCCGAGAAGCCCGGCGACATCACCTGAATGTGCTTCACGCCCTTCTCGCCCAGCATTTTAAGCGTTTCATCAGTATACGGGGTCAGCCACGGTTCACGGCCAAAGCGCGACTGGAAGGTCATCATCACCTTCTCAGGCGGCAGGCCGAGGGCGGAGACCAGCTCGCGGGTGGTATCGCGGCAACGCTGGGGGTAATCGTCCCCTTCGTTCGCGAAACGCTGCGGAATACCGTGATAGGAGAGCAGCAGCAGATCCGGCTCGCCGTGTTTTTCAAACGACGCGCGCGCGCTGCTGGCAAGCGCCTGAATGTACAGCTCGTTATCGGCGTAGTCGCGGATAAAGGTGATGCCCGGTATACGGCGGCGGGTCGCCAGAATGCGCGCCAGTTCGTCCCAGACGGCAGCCACCGTGGAGCACGAATACTGCGGATAAAGGGCCAGCACCACAATGTGTTCAACGCCCTGCGCCAGCAGAGAGTCGACGGCGCTTTCCAGGGACGGCTTACCGTAGCTCATGCCGAGCGCAACGGGCATGTCCGGCAGACGGGCGGCCAGCGCCTTCTCCTGACGACGGCTGTAGACCATCAGCGGCGAGCCCTCTTCCATCCACACGGACTGATAGAGCTTTGCCACACGCGGGGAACGAATCGGCAGAATGACGCCACGCAGCAGGGGCCACCACAGCAGTCTTGGGGTATCCACGACGCGCGTGTCGCTTAAAAATTGTCGCAGGTAGCGTTTGACCGCCGCTGG
Source organism: Enterobacter cloacae complex sp. 6730903 (assembly GCF_048283985.1). Lineage (NCBI taxonomy): Bacteria > Pseudomonadati > Pseudomonadota > Gammaproteobacteria > Enterobacterales > Enterobacteriaceae > Enterobacter > Enterobacter cloacae complex sp. 6730903. Next base: position 94,326 of record NZ_JBLVXX010000003.1, read on the forward strand.
AGTAGGTGCTTCTGGGGTGCCCAGATTGGCAAGCAGGATGCCGGTTTTCGCCTGACTCATTCACGCCTCTTAACCATTTGATAGGTTGTCAATTGTAGCGGAAATGCGTTTAAACGAAACCCATTGCTGTAATAGGTAAGATGAGAATTTTTCTCACCCGGGACTCCGGGTGAGAGAGGTGTGCTTAGCCGAGGATTTTTTCCAGCTCTGCACGTACGTCAGCCACGGCTTTGGTGCCGTCAACTTTCGCGTATTTGGTGTTACCCGCCTGTGCTTCTTTGGTGTAGTAGCCGATCAGCGGTGCGGTCATCTGATGGTATTCCACCAGGCGTTTACGCACGGTTTCTTCCTGATCGTCTTTACGGGTGGTCAGCTCTTCGCCGGTCACGTCGTCTTTGCCTTCAACCTTAGGTGGATTGAATTTGATGTGGTAAACGCGGCCAGAGGCAGCGTGCACGCGACGGCCAACGATACGGTCAACGATCAGCTCGTCCGGTACGTCGAACTCCAGCACGTAATCCACGTTGATGCCTGCTTCTTTCATGGCGTCAGCCTGAGGAATGGTGCGCGGGAAACCGTCCAGCAGGAAACCATTGCGGCAGTCTTCCTGAGCAATGCGCTCTTTTACCAGCGCGATAACCAGCTCGTCGGTCACCAGTTTGCCTGCGTCCATGATGTCTTTCGCTTGTTTACCCAGCTCGGAGCCAGATTTAACAGCGGCGCGCAGCATGTCACCGGTGGAGATTTGCGGAATACCGTATTTCTCCATGATGAACTGAGCCTGAGTTCCCTTACCCGCGCCCGGAGCGCCAAGCAGAATAATACGCATTGCGAAAATCCCCTCAAATGTCGATTCAATTTTTCAAAAGCGCTAAACAATACCACCAGAACGGATATCGCTCAAGGAAGGCGGGGAGGCTGAAACGGTTAATGAGGGGAGATAATTTGGCTTCGTGCGGTCTGGTGCCCTCACCCTAACCCTCTCCCACAGGGAGAGGGAACTCTTTCACCCTCTCCCTTTGGGAGAGGGCCGGGGTGAGGGAAGATTACGCCAGCAGCAGCGCATTCACACGTTTAATGAACAGGTTAGGATCTTCCAGCGTGCCGCGTTCGGCCAGCAGGGACTGATCCAGCAACAGTTCAACCCACTCCGCAAAGCGGGCGTCGTCCTGGGTATCCGCCGCGCGTTTCACCAGCGGGTGATCCGGATTAAGCTCAAAGATATATTTCACATCCGGCACGGCCTGGCCCGCCGCAGCGAACAGTTTCGCCATCTGGGTGCTCATTTCGTCCGCATCGGTGGTGACAATGGCTGGCGTATCGGTCAGACGGTGCGTGAAGCGCACCTCTTTCACGCGGTCGCCCAGCAGCGTTTTAACGCGCTCAACGAACGGCTCCAGCGCCTTCTCGGCTTCTTTCGCGCTCTCGTCCACTTCATCCGCCAGCTTATCGATAGACTCGTCGGCTTTGGCAACGGACTGGAAGGATTTACCGTCGAACTCGGTCAGGTAGTTCATCATCCACTCGTCGATGCGGTCAGACAGCAGCAGCACTTCGATGCCTTTCTTACGCAGCAGTTCCAGATGCGGGCTGCTCTTCGCTGCCGCATAGCTGTCGGCGGTGATGTAGTAGATCTTCTCCTGCCCTTCTTTCATGCGGGAGACGTACTCTTCCAGCGACACGGTCTGGGCGGAGGAGTCGTTGTGCGTAGAGGCGAAGCGCAGCAGTTTAGCGATAGCTTCCACGTTCGCGGTGTCTTCCGCCGGACCTTCTTTCAGCACCAGGCCAAACTGCTTCCAGAAGGTCTGGTATTTTTCCGCATCGTCCTTCGCCAGTTTTTCCAGCATCTGCAACGCACGTTTGGTCAGGGCGTTACGCAGGTTACGGGTGACGGTGCTGTCCTGAAGAATTTCACGGGAGACGTTCAGCGGCAGATCGTTGGAGTCTATCAGGCCACGCACAAAGCGCAGGTAGTTCGGCATGAACTGCTCGGCGTCGTCCATAATGAACACGCGCTGCACGTACAGCTTCAGGCCGTGCTTGTGATCGCGGTTCCACATGTCCCACGGCGCCTGCGCCGGAATGTACAGCAGGCTGGTATACTCCTGCTTCCCTTCCACACGGTTGTGGCTCCAGGTCAGCGGATCGGTGAAGTCGTGGGCAATGTGCTTGTAAAACTCGTTGTACTCGTCGTCTTTAATTTCAGCTTTGTTACGCGTCCACAGCGCCTGCGCCTTGTTGATTTTTTCCCAGGAAACCACGGTTTCGCCGTCTTTCTCTTCCTGTTTTTCAATCTCAACCGGCAGGGCGATGTGGTCGGAATATTTGCTGATGATGGAGCGCACGCGCCAGTCGTTCAGGAAATCGTCTTCGCCTTCACGCAGGTGCAGGGTGATTTCGGTGCCGCGATCCGCTTTGGTGATGTCATCAACGGTGTACTCGCCTTCCCCTTTGGATTCCCACAGCACGCCGTTCTCGGCGCTGTCGCCCGCGGCGCGGGTGCGTACGGTGACTTTGTCCGCCACGATGAACGCCGAGTAGAAGCCTACGCCGAACTGACCGATCAGCTGGCTGTCTTTCGCCTGGTCAGAGCCCATGGACTCGAGGAACGCTTTGGTGCCGGATTTCGCGATGGTCCCGAGGTGGTCGATCACCTCGTCGCGGTTCATCCCGATGCCGTTATCGGCGATGGTCAGGGTGCGGTTCTCTTTATTGAACGAGACGCGCACGCGCAGTTCGCCGTCGCCTTCGTACAGATCCGGGTTAGACAGCGCGCGGAAGCGCAGCTTGTCCGCCGCATCGGAGGCGTTGGAAATCAGCTCACGCAGGAAAATTTCTTTGTTGGAATACAGGGAATGGATCATCAGGTGCAGAAGCTGTTTTACTTCTGACTGGAAACCACGGGTTTCTTGTCCTTTCATCTAAGTCGACCTCAACAATGCCATTTAATGGGGTTGTAAAACGTTGAGTGAGAGATGGGGATAAGGGGGGAAATTTTCAAGCGGAGGCCACGCGCGCAGCCTCCGTTTGGTCAGAAAATAATCTTGTGACGTCCGGCCAGCGAGTGCGACAGCGTGGTGCCGTCGACCATCTCCAGCTCACCGCCGACCGGCACGCCGTGGGCGATGCGGCTGGCGTCAACGCCGTATTGCGCACACAGCTCGGCGATGTAGTTGGCGGTTGCTTCCCCTTCCACCGTCGGGTTGGTGGCGAGGATCACCTCTTTGATGGTTTCCGACTCCAGCCGCTGCTCCAGGCGATCGAGACCGATATCGTCCGGGCCGATGCCGTCCAGCGGGGAGAGATGCCCCATCAGCACGAAATAGCGGCCGGAAAACTGCCCGGTTTGTTCGATGGCGTAGATGTCCGCCGGACTCTCCACCACGCAAATCTGACCGTTTTCCTGACGACGCGGGTTCGTGCAGATGTTACATACGTCCTGCTCGGTAAAGGTCCGGCAATCCGCACAGTGGCCAATTTCTGACATGGCGCGGGTCAGAGCCTGCGCCAGGCGCATCCCGCCGCTGCGGTCGCGCTGCAATAGCGTAAACGCCATACGCTGCGCCGACTTCGGGCCAACGCCCGGCAGGCAGCGCAGTGCTTCCATTAACTGCGTGAGCAGCGGACTGGTTTGCATCAGAATGGCATCTTAAAGCCCGGCGGCAGTTGCATACCGCTGGAAACAGAGGCCATTTTCTCTTTCTGGGTTTCGTCGATACGGCGAGCGGCATCGTTAAACGCGGCTGCAACCAGATCTTCCAGCATCTCTTTGTCGTCTTCGAGCAGGCTCGGGTCGATTTCAACGCGACGGCAGTTATGCGCACCGTTGATGGTCACCTTGACCAGACCGGCACCGGATTCACCCGTGACTTCCAGCTGAGCGATCTCTTCCTGCATCTTCTGCATTTTTTCCTGCATCTGCTGAGCCTGCTTCATCAGGCCACCCAGACCGCCTTTTCCACCAAACATAGGCTTCTCTCTTCTTTCACGTTAAGGATTACAACCGTAAGTCAGACTCACGATCAAATGGGGCGAATACTCTCTTCATCCAGATCGGCGTCGAAGAACCGGCGCAGGGTCTGGATGTTGTTATCCGCAATTATCGCCTCGCGCGCCTGCGCGAGCTTCTCTTCATATATGGCCTGACGCCACTCGAGCGGCGTTTTCACCGCCGGATTATCATCTTCAATGATAGTCAATTCAACCGGTACACCCTGTAATGCGGTAAGCGCCTCGGCCAGCGCCTTTTGCGCGCCAGGGGAGTTGAGGTGCCGCTGGCCAGGGCGCAGGTGCAGACGCACCTGATTACCGTCCTGCTCTTTCCAGGCGTTCAGTGCGACCTGCTCCACCAGCTTCGGCAGTTGCAGTTTGCTGACCTCGGCGGCCCAGGCGTCGCGCTCGATGGACTCTTCCGCGAGCTTCGCGGACAGCTCCGGCGTTTTTTCATGCTCCAGCGCCTTTTTCAGCGCTTTTGGCGTGGCGACTACTTCCTTGACCGTTTCAACAACGGTAGTCGCCTTCCAGCGGTATGCCTCTTCTTTCGCCGGGGCTTTTTGCTCGAGCGCGGACGGTGCCGGACGCGACTGCACGCGCTCCGTTACCGAGGCCAGTCGTTCAAGCGCGGCGTTGTTCACCGGCCGCGCTCTTGCAGGCGCTGCCGGTTCACTCTTTTTTGGTTTGGTTGCTCCCTGCGCACGTTGCAACTGGCTTCGTGCGGCAAGCACCGAACTGGTGGCATCCGACAGCGGCACGTTTTGCGGCGGCGGCGATGCCGGTTGCGGTGGCACCTGCTGCGGTGACATTACCGCGGTCGGCGCAACCGGCGCAAAGGACTGCCGGGGCGTTTCCGGCTCCGGCAGTGGCTTGCGCGGATGGAAGGCCAGCGCGCGCAACAGCGTCATTTCAACGCCCATCCGGCGATCCGGTGCAAACGGCAGCTCTTTGCGGCCAATCAGCAGCGTCTGATAATAAAGCTGAACGTCAGCCGGCGGCACGGTGCGCGCAAGTTCACGCATCCGCTGTTCAATGGTCGCCATGTCCGCGCCAATGGCCGACGGAGACAGTTGCAGCATCGCCACGCGGTGCAGCAGGCTGAGCATCTCGACCAGCAGCGCTTCCCACTCAATGCCACGGGCAGCGGCGTCGTTGACGAGGGTCATTACCCGCTCACCGTTGGCGGCAATCATCGCTTCAATAAGCGACAGCGCCTGATCGTCATCCAGCGTACCGAGCATGGTGCTGACCGCGTCGGTGGAGAGTTGACCGTCACCGCTGGCAATTGCCTGGTCGGTCAGGCTCAGCGCATCGCGCAGGCTGCCGTCCGCGGCACGGGCCAGCAGTTGCAGCGCACGCGGCTCGTGGACAATGTTCTCTTCATCGAGGATATGCTCAAGCTGAGCGCGGATCTGCTCAACGTCGAGCGCCTTCAGATGGAATTGCAGGCAGCGCGAGAGGATCGTGACCGGCAGCTTTTGCGGATCGGTGGTCGCCAGCAGGAATTTGACATGCGCAGGCGGCTCTTCCAGCGTTTTCAGCAGGGCGTTGAAGCTGTGGCGCGACAGCATGTGCACTTCATCGATCAGATAGACCTTGAAGCGGCCACGCGCCGGGGCGTACTGCACGTTGTCGAGCAGATCGCGGGTGTCTTCCACTTTGGTGCGCGAGGCGGCGTCGATCTCAATCAGATCGACAAAACGCCCCTGCTCGATCTCACGACAGTTGTCGCACACGCCGCACGGGGTGGCGGTGATCCCGGTTTCGCAGTTCAGACCTTTTGCCAGCAGACGGGCAATAGAGGTTTTACCGACGCCGCGGGTGCCGGAAAAAAGATAGGCGTGATGGATGCGACCTAGCGACAAGCCGTTCGCCAGGGCCGTCAGCACATGTTCCTGACCGACAACGTCAGCAAAGGTTTGTGGTCGCCATTTACGGGCTAACACCTGATAACTCATGGGCAGGCTCTGCAACGCTGGAAGGTGAATTAATGGAGGGGAATGCTATCACAACCTCACCCATTGAGCGAGGTTGTGAGATACGGGATTAATGTCCCGGGAATGGCACCAGGCTGTAGCTGGTAATACCCTGTTTTTCCAGGCGCTGCTCGCCGCCGAGATCGAACAGGTTGATGATGAATGCCGCGTCGGTCACTTCCCCGCCCAGACGACGGATCAGCTTCACGGTCGCTTCGATGGTGCCGCCGGTTGCCAGCAGATCGTCCACCACCAGCACTTTGTCGCCTGGCTTGATGGCATCAACGTGAATTTCCAGCTGATCGGTGCCGTATTCCAGCTCATAGCTCTCAGCAATGGTTTCACGCGGCAGTTTGCGCGGCTTACGCACCGGCACAAAACCCACGCCCATCGCCAGCGCAACCGGTGCGCCAAACAGGAAGCCACGGGCTTCTGTACCTACTACTTTGGTGATCCCGGCGTTTTTATAACGCTCAACCAGCAGTTCAATGCTGAGGGCGTACGCTTTCGGGTCTTCCAGCAAGCTGGTGACATCGCGGAAAAGAATGCCAGGTTTTGGATAGTCCTGGATACTTTTGATGCTATTTTTCAGATATTCAAGCTGCTGTGCAGTTGCGGTCATCGGTTTGTGCCTAAATGAAACAGTGTTACTCACGGCGCGCGACGAGTCGGTCAAAGTAACAGTTGTTTAACCTTTGACCAGGCGCACCTGTGCTCGAAAACGGTCGAATTTACTGGCTGTGCGCCATAATTGCAACCGCCATGATGAGGCTTCAGTGCTTTTGTTGCTTTTCATCAACCACGGGGATCCGCCACATAAAGATTAGCAGGCAGACCAGGATCGCCAGCAGCAGAATGCGCACCCACATCATTTTCACCAGCCATAACGAGACGGCGAAGGTGATCAGGATGAAGGCGATGGCGCGCGGCTTGGCCCCGGGCGGCATGGCCCGGTGTTTTTGCCAGTGCCGCAGGTAGCCGCCAAACCACGAACGGTACAGAAGCCAGTGGTGAAAACGCGGCGACGAGCGGGCGAAGCACCAGGCGGCCAGCAGGATAAACGGGGTGGTCGGCAGCAAGGGTAAAACCACACCCAGTGTGCCCAGCACTACCGCGAGCCAGCCAATGATGATTAAAATAGTACGCTGCATAATGCGAATCGTTATCAAACTGAACGGCTACTTTACCACTGGAGAGCGCCTTGAAAACAGCACTGCTTCTTGAGAGGCTGCAAAATCAGCTGATCGCGCTGCGGGCGCAGGCCACGCCGCTGATGGGTCACGCCACGCTGAAACCACGCTTTGACCGGCAGCTCTTCCGCACCCGCAGCACCGTCATTCAGGATTATCTGGCTGAAGCGCAGACCAACCTCGACGAGCTTCGCCACGCGGTTGAGAGTGAACAGCGGGAACAGGTCGCGTGGCTTGCGGAGCATCTTACCGAGCAGATCACCGCCCTGCACCGGGAAATCGCCGCCTGGCCGTTACGAGTGTGGGACAGCGCCTCGCCGGGACTCGGTAAATGGCAGCGCAAGCGGCTGGAGAACCAGGAGTTTGAGCGCCGTCTGTTTGAGATGAAGCGTGAGCGCGAAGCCCGCCTGAACACCAGCGAAACGCTGGAAGAGCAGCAGTTATTAATGCGTGAAATCAGCGCGCTGGAAGGCCGCATCGTCCGCTGCCGTCAGGCGCTGGATGAGATTGAACGCGTTATTGAACGCCTGACCCGTTAACAGGAGCCACTGATGTCACTGGAAAATGCCCCCGACGAGGTCAAACTGGCCGTCGATTTAATTATGCTGCTGGAGAATCATGCGATCCCGGCGGAGACGGTGCTGAAAGCGCTGGAGATTGTGCGGCGGGATTTTGAGGGGAAACTTCCCCCTCACCCTGCCCTCTCCCCAGAGGGGAGAGGGAAATAGTTTAAGCGGGAGTAGGGTCGTCCCCCTTAACCTCGCGCTTCACTTCCGTATGCTCGTCACCTTTCTCGTTACGCAGGTGCACTTCAAGCTGGTTGAAGGCGATATTAATGTTGTTTTCACGACACAGACGGTCAATGGTGCGGTTCAGCTCATCGACGGTGTAGCTGCGATCGCGCAGTTCGCGTACGTACAGGCGCAGCTCATGATCCAGCGTGCTTGGCCCGAAGGTGGTGAAGAACACGTCAGGCGCAGGATCGTGCATCACTTTAGGATGTGATTTCGCGGCTTCCAGCAGGACCTCTTTCACTTTATCCAGATCTGAACCGTAGGCCACCCCGAGTCGGATCACCACGCGGGTAGTGGTATCCGAGAGCGACCAGTTGATCAGGCGCTCGGTGACAAAGGCTTTGTTCGGGATGATCACCTCTTTACGATCGAAGTCGGTTATGGTGGTCGCACGAATACGGATCTTGCTGACGGTCCCGGAGAAGGTGCCGATGGTGACGGTATCGCCGATACGCACCGGACGTTCGAACAGGATAATCAGGCCAGAGACAAAGTTACCGAAGATCTCCTGCAAGCCGAAGCCGAGACCCACCGACAACGCCGCCGCCAGCCACTGGAGTTTATCCCACGAGACGCCCAGCGAGCCGAATACCGTCATCGCCCCGACAATAATAATGACGTAGTTCAGGATGGTGGTAATGGCGTACGATGCCCCCTGACGCAGGTTCAGTCTCGACAGCACCAGCACTTCCAGCAGACCCGGAAGGTTGCGGATCAACGCCCAGGCAACCACTGACGACACCAGCGCAAAGAGCAGGCTACCCATGGTGACGCTTTTCATTACCGCAGCGCCCGCTTCGGTACCGTTGTATTGCCAGAGGGTGATACTGTCGAGGTAGGCGAAGACGGTAATTAAATCAGACCAGATGGCCCAGAACATCACCGCAAACAGGGCGATCATCACCAGCATGGTAATACGCATCGTTTGCTGGTTAACCTGCTCCAGGGCGATGGTCGGCTCTTCCTGCGGCTCTGCCCCTTCAGCCCCCTCTTTCACCTGATGCTGCCGACGGGCAACGGCACGACGATACGCAATGCGGCGCGCCGCTACGCTCAAACCACGCAGCACGGTCTGGAACAGCAGGTTCCACACAATCACCAGATAAACCGTTTCGATCCAGCGGCCTGACAGACGAAGCGTGGTATAGAAGTAACCCGTTGCCGTCAGCACCATCAGCGCCAGCGGAATGATCGCCAGCACCGTTACGGTAACCAGACGAAGATTGTGGGACTCTTTATCCCGCCAGCTGTCGCGGCACATCGGCCACATCAGGACGGCAATCAGCAGCAGGTTCAGCAGTATGACGATCTGGCCCAGTACGTCATCCATCAGATGCAGCGGCGAAAGCTCGGCCACAACGGACCAGAAGTGCAGCGGCAGCAGCGCGAGGCTGATGCGCACAATCTGGCGACGCCAGTGGCTGGTCAGCTGAGCTGGCATGTTGAAATGACGTACCGCTACGCCATCTTTTTCCAGCACTTTCCAGCACAGGCCAAACACCAACCAGAACAGCGCCAGCTTCTTGCTGAACGCCCACAGCAGATCGCTGATATTCAGCTGCATGGTCAACAGGATCAGGCCCACGGCGAGTATCAGCAGGCAGACCGGCAGAGCACGGATCAGATCGATCAGGATCGCTTTCGGGGTGTGCAGCTGGCTGTCGTTACGCAGTTGCCCCACTTCCGAGGCCAGCTTCGCCTGGTACTGTTTCAGCCATTTCAAACGCCAGCGAATTACGCCAGCGATGAGCAGCAAAGGCAGACCCGCCAGGAAGGCAATCATTACCGCAGGCCAGGCTTTCTCCCAGTTCACGGTAATTTTCATGCTTTTGATCTGGGATTTCAGCGTTTCCGGGAAAGATTTAAACCAGTCCCAGTCCATGGGTTTATTGCTGTTTACCCAGAAAATCTGCTGGGTCAGGATCTCCTGGAGGCTTTTAGAAACGCTCACCAGCTGCTGCTGGTTGATTTGCAGGTTAATCGCCATCATCAGCTGGTTGCCCAGCTGCTTGTTAAGCTGATCGAGCAGTTCGCGGCGCATGTCCACCACCTGCAACAGCGCGTCGTGAACCTCGGCGTTCACTTCACCTGAATGGCCCTCTTCCACTTTGGCAACGAAGGTATCGCTCTGGAATAGCGCATCGCGCTGCTGGTTGACGTCAAACTGTTCAAGACGCAAATCCGCAATGCGGTTGGTCATGTCTTCCAGCTCGTCGGCGGACGGCAGCGTCTGCTGTTGCTGGTAGAGAATGCGCGACAGCAGCAGGCTGCCCTTCAGGACGGCAATCTGCTCCTTGACGTTGCGCTCGGCCTGCAAAGCGCGATCCAGCCAGTTTTTGACCTTAATATTCTGCTGCACCAGCGCGCTGCCGTTTTCAGTCGCCTGAATCAGACGCTCGCTCAGTTGGTGGTTAATCTCCAGCTCCTGCTTCACCAGCGGGTTGGCCTGAATACGGGCCGTCTCGTCTGGCGAAACCGCTTCCTGCGCCGTTTTTTCAGTCAGCGTCAGGCGCTTGCTGTTCACCGCTTCCTGCAACAGCTGAAGCTGATGCTCAAGCCGGTTGATATTCGCGGTCACGTAGTCACGCTGTTTTTGCAGCGCATCCTGTAGCACCGTGTTGCCTTCCAGGCTCTTACGCTGCTGTTCAATCTCCGCGTTTAGCAGCGTCTGCTGGATATTCAGCAGCGTTTGCTGGGTGGGACGAAGCGCCCCTTCCCCCACGGTGACGCCATTCAGACGGTTACGTATCTGCTGTAGCTGCTGCGACGCCGAGTACATGGCGTTCTGCACGCGCTCAGGCTGGGTTTGCAGCGAAACCAGCTGGCTGTTGTAGGTTGAGAGATCGGACTGCGCCGTTTGCAGATCGTCCAGCAGCTGCGCCACGCGCGACTCAAGCTGGCGCAACGACAGCGTGGCAAGCGTTTTTCGGGTTTCATCGTCGTTATCGACGTCGCTGAGCGCATTCAGCGCCTCCGTAGCCTTACGCATGTTTTCCGGCGCCTGAGCGACCTTCTGCCGCAGCTGGGCCGTTTCGGCTTTGATGCGATCGATCTTGTCCAGCGTTTCCAGGGTTTCCGTCAGATCCTGCTGAACGAGTTTTTCCTGGGCGGAGAGATCTTTTTGCTTATTCAGGGTGTCGAGTTGCGACTGAACATCAGCACGCGTGGGAATGTCACTGCCGTTGTCTGCACGGGCCCAGGAAAGCGGCGCGGCTGCAAAGTAAAACAGCAGGATCAAAAACAGGGCCAGAACAGGATGTTGCGAGCGATTGATGTGCAGCATAGTTGTGAATGTGATGTGAGAAATGACCGGAAATAGTCGGGCATGAAGGATATCACGCCCGGCTGAAGCAGAATAGTACGACGGAAAGGGTCTACGATTTTTCCCATGCCCGATCAGGCAGAGCGCGGGCTAAGTTTACGTTGAAGGGTCGGACAGAGCTGGCACATCTCAAGAAAAATTTCGACGTAGCTGCGCGCCTCTGATCTGAGATCGAACGACTCCGGAGCAAAAAGCCAGTTTTCCATCAGGCCGGAAATATAGCTGCGCATCAGGATCGCCGCCCGGCGGGTGAGTAATGTGGCAGGAAGCATTTTGGCCTGCATGCACTCCGTGAGGACCTGTTCGATGCGATCGTAGCTTTCCAGACACAGGTCGCGCTGCGCCTGCTGAACCACCGCCATTTCACCAACGAACTCACATTTATGGAAGATGATTTCCATCATCAGACGACGACGCTCTTCAACAACCGTCGCTTCAAGGATATATACTAGAATTTCTCTTAACACTGAGAGTGGATCGTGAGGGAATTTTGCCCGATACTCACTCTCAAGATCGCTAATGCTGGACTCTGAAAGCTCCCAGATTTCACCAAACAGATCGGACTTGTCTTTGAAATGCCAGTAAATCGCTCCCCGCGTGACGCCCGCGGCCTGAGCAATCTGTGCCAGCGAGGTTGCCGAAACACCCTGCTGTGAGAACAAACGCATTGCCACATCCAGAATGTGTTGTCGGGTTTCCAGCGCTTGTTGTTTGGTTTTTCGTGCCATACGTTGATGAATTTACAGGAGTCAGATTTACATACATTTATGAATGTATGTACCATAGCATGACGATAATATAAACGCAGCAATGGGTTTTTAGACTCAGGACCCTTGATCAATTTGAAATCGGACACTCGAGGTTTACATATGAACAAAAACAGAGGGTTAACGCCTCTGGCGGTCGTTCTGATGCTCTCAGGCAGCTTAGCGCTTACAGGATGTGACGACAAAGAGGCTCAACAAGGAGCTCAGCAGGTGCCAGAAGTTGGCGTCGTGACGCTCAAATCCGAACCTCTCCAGATGACAACAGAACTACCGGGCCGCACCAGCGCCTATCGCATTGCGGAAGTGCGTCCGCAGGTAAGCGGTATTATCCTGAAACGTAACTTCACCGAAGGCGGTGATGTCAAGGCAGGAGAGTCTCTGTATCAGATTGATCCAGCAACCTACCAGGCGTCTTATGAGAGCGCTAAAGGCGATCTGGCGAAAGCAGAAGCGGCAGCCAAAATTTCGCAGCTGACGTTGAATCGTTACAAGAAGCTGCTCGGCACGCAGTACATCAGCCAACAGGATTATGATTCTGCCCTGGCCGATGCACAGCAAGCCAACGCAGCCGTTGTGGCGGCGAAAGCGGCGGTAGAAACCGCGCGTATTAACCTGGCCTACACCAAAGTGACCTCCCCTATCAGCGGTCGCATTGGTAAATCTGCCGTCACCGAAGGTGCACTGGTGCAGAACGGTCAAACCACCGCGCTGGCCACCGTGCAGCAGCTTGACCCGATCTACGTTGACGTCACCCAGTCCAGCAACGATTTCCTGCGTCTCAAACAGGAGCTGGCTAACGGCACCCTGAAACAGGAAAACGGTAAAGCCAAAGTGGAACTGGTTACCAACGACGGTATCAAGTTCTCACAGACCGGCACACTGGAATTTTCTGATGTGACCGTCGATCAGACCACCGGCTCTATCACCATCCGGGCCATTTTCCCGAATCCGGATAAAACCCTGCTGCCGGGGATGTTCGTACGCGCCCGTCTTGAGGAAGGGACTAACCCAAGCGCCATTCTGGTTCCTCAGCAAGGTGTGACCCGTACGCCACGCGGCGATGCGAGCGCGCTGGTTGTGGGTGCCGATAACAAAGTCGAAACCCGCAATATCACTGCGACGCAGGCGATTGGCGACAAGTGGCTGGTAACGGAAGGTCTGAAAGATGGCGATCGCGTGATTATTACTGGTTTGCAAAAAGTTCGTCCTGGCGCGCAGGTCAAAGCTCAGGAAGTGAAATCTGACGACAAACAACAAGCGTCGGCCGCTGGCCAGTCAGAACAAACCAAGTCTTAACTTAAACAGGAGCCGTTAAGACATGCCTAATTTCTTTATCGATCGCCCCATATTTGCGTGGGTGATCGCCATAATCATCATGCTGGCCGGGGGACTTGCGATCCTGAAGCTGCCTGTCGCGCAATATCCAACGATTGCGCCGCCAGCAGTGACGATCTCCGCAACTTACCCGGGCGCTGATGCCAAAACGGTGCAGGATACCGTTACGCAGGTTATCGAACAGAACATGAACGGTATCGATAACCTGATGTACATGTCCTCAAACAGTGACTCAACCGGTACGGTTCAGATCACCCTGACCTTTGAATCCGGTACGGATGCGGACATTGCACAGGTTCAGGTGCAGAACAAATTGCAGCTGGCGATGCCTCTGCTGCCGCAGGAAGTACAACAGCAGGGCGTGAGCGTCGAGAAATCGTCCAGTAGCTTCCTGATGGTTGTCGGCGTGATCAACACCAACGGCACCATGACGCAGGAGGATATTTCCGACTACGTGGGCGCCAACATGAAGGACGCCATCAGCCGTACGTCTGGTGTGGGTGACGTTCAGCTGTTCGGTTCCCAGTACGCGATGCGTATCTGGATGGATCCGAATAAACTGAACAACTTCCAGCTGACGCCGGTTGACGTGATCAGCGCAATTAAAGCGCAGAACGCCCAGGTTGCCGCCGGTCAGTTGGGTGGTACACCGCCAGTGAAAGGCCAGCAGCTTAACGCGTCGATCATCGCGCAAACGCGTCTGACCTCCGCCGATGAGTTCAGCAAAATTCTGCTGAAGGTGAATCAGGACGGTTCGCAGGTTCGCCTGCGTGACGTGGCGAAGGTTGAGCTGGGCGGCGAGAACTACGACATCATTGCGAAGTTCAACGGCAAACCGGCTTCCGGTCTGGGTATCAAACTGGCGACCGGCGCGAACGCCCTGGACACCGCGACGGCTATCCGTGCAGAACTGAAGAAGATGGAACCGTTCTTCCCGTCAGGTCTGAAAATCGTTTATCCGTATGACACCACGCCGTTCGTTAAAATTTCGATTCACGAAGTGGTGAAAACCCTGGTTGAGGCGATCATTCTCGTCTTCCTGGTGATGTACCTGTTCCTGCAAAACTTCCGCGCAACGCTGATCCCAACCATCGCCGTGCCGGTTGTACTGCTCGGGACCTTCGCGGTGCTGGCGATATTTGGCTACTCGATAAACACCCTGACAATGTTCGGGATGGTGCTCGCCATCGGCCTGCTGGTGGATGACGCCATCGTGGTGGTCGAAAACGTCGAGCGTGTCATGGCGGAAGAAGGCCTGCCGCCGAAGGAAGCAACCCGTAAATCTATGGGCCAGATCCAGGGCGCGCTGGTCGGTATCGCGATGGTACTGTCTGCGGTATTTATCCCGATGGCCTTCTTCGGCGGCTCTACCGGTGCGATTTACCGTCAGTTTTCCATCACCATTGTTTCGGCGATGGCGCTGTCGGTACTGGTTGCACTGATCCTGACGCCAGCCCTGTGCGCGACGATGCTGAAGCCGATTCAGAAAGGCGGTCACGGCGAGCATAAAGGGTTCTTCGGCTGGTTCAACCGCATGTTTGATAAGAGCACGCACCACTACACCGACAGCGTGGGTAACATCCTGCGCAGCACCGGTCGTTACCTGCTGCTCTATATCATCATCGTGGTGGGGATGGCTTTCCTGTTCGTTCGTCTGCCAAGCTCGTTCCTGCCCGATGAAGACCAGGGCGTGTTCCTGAGTATGGCGCAGCTCCCGGCCGGTGCGACGCAAGAGCGTACGCAGAAAGTGCTGGATGAGATGACCGACTACTTCCTGACCAAAGAGAAAGACAACGTCGAATCCGTGTTTGCGGTTAACGGCTTTGGCTTCGCGGGTCGTGGTCAGAACACTGGTATCGCCTTCGTTTCTCTGAAAGACTGGTCTGAACGTCCGGGCGCAGAGAACAAGGTAGAAGCCATTACCGGTCGCGCGATGGGCACCTTCTCACAGATTAAAGATGCGATGGTCTTCGCCTTTAACCTGCCAGCGATTGTTGAACTGGGTACGGCGACCGGCTTCGACTTCCAGCTGATTGACCAGGGCGGTCTGGGCCACGAAAAACTGACTCAGGCGCGTAACCAGCTGTTTGGCGAGGTGGCAAAACACCCTGACCTGCTGGTGGGCGTACGTCCTAACGGTCTGGAAGATACGCCGCAGTACAAGATCGATATCGACCAGGAAAAAGCGCAGGCGCTGGGTGTGTCCATCAGCGACATTAATACCACGCTGGGTGCAGCCTGGGGTGGCAGCTACGTCAACGACTTCATCGACCGTGGTCGCGTGAAGAAAGTGTACGTGATGTCCGAAGCGCAATACCGCATGCTGCCGAACGATATCAACAACTGGTACGTTCGCGGCAGCAATGGTCAGATGGTGCCGTTCTCCGCCTTCTCAACCTCGCGCTGGGAATATGGTTCGCCGCGTCTGGAGCGTTATAACGGCTTGCCATCGATGGAAATCCTCGGTCAGGCAGCGCCGGGCCGAAGCACCGGTGAAGCCATGAACCTGATGGAAGAACTGGCCAGCAAACTGCCTGCGGGTATCGGCTACGACTGGACCGGCATGTCCTATCAGGAACGTCTGTCGGGTAACCAGGCCCCTGCCCTGTACGCCATTTCCCTGATTGTGGTGTTCCTGTGTCTGGCGGCATTGTATGAGAGCTGGTCGATTCCGTTCTCCGTTATGCTGGTGGTTCCGCTGGGGGTTATCGGTGCGCTGCTTGCCGCAACGTTCCGTGGGCTGACCAACGACGTTTACTTCCAGGTAGGCCTGCTGACAACCATTGGCTTGTCGGCGAAGAACGCGATACTTATCGTCGAATTCGCCAAAGATCTGATGGAGAAAGAAGGAAAAGGCCTGATTGAAGCAACGCTGGAAGCGGTTCGTATGCGTTTGCGTCCAATCCTGATGACGTCCCTGGCGTTTATCCTTGGCGTTATGCCGCTGGTGATCAGTTCAGGTGCGGGCTCCGGCGCACAGAACGCCGTAGGTACGGGTGTAATGGGTGGTATGGTCACGGCGACCGTTCTCGCCATCTTCTTTGTGCCGGTGTTCTTCGTGGTGGTTCGTCGCCGCTTCAGCCGCAAAAATGAAGATGTTGAGCACAATCATTCGGTAGAACATCACTGATACCGGTTTCACATGATAAAAAGGCCGCATTTGCGGCCTTTTTCATTTTCAGAAAAAATCATAAAATAGACCTATTGCCTTTCTATTTATTTTTTCTTTTTAATCACGCCTGGCATAATAGGCCGATAACTTACACCAGGAACTCAGCATTCTTTTATTATCATTTCGTGACGTAAATTATTCGGACTATTCCTAAGCAATGGAAAATATCTGAAGATATCTGGTTTCGGACTTCACATGAAACTTTGCGCTAACTCAATGAATTCTAAGGAACCGATAAAAATCGTCTTTTTTATTGATTAACGCGGTCGCGGCAAAAGGTAGATTTGCGTAAAGGCTCGAACAGTAACGATTTAATTGTAATTTTTCGTAATAGCGCGGTGAAATCTTGATCAGAGTGGCTTATAGTTAGAGTTATCAGGAACACAGCTCCCGTGTGGCTAAGCAAGTTGTATCCATCCCGACATGATGTTCGGTGAGTAAAAAATCACTCAGAAGGGGATGCGCTATGGACGAGTACTCGCCAAAAAGGCATGATATCGCGCAGTTGAAATTTCTCTGCGAATCCTTGTACCATGACTGCCTTGCCAATCTTGAAGAAAGTAACCATGGCTGGGTGAACGATCCAACGTCTGCTATCAATTTACAGCTCAACGAGCTGATCGAGCATATCGCCACCTTCGCACTTAATTATAAAATTAAGTACAATGAAGATAATAAGTTGATAGAGCAAATTGATGAATACCTGGACGACACCTTTATGTTGTTCAGCAGCTACGGCATTAACGCACAGGATTTGCAGAAATGGCGTAAATCAGGAAACCGTCTATTTCGCTGCTTCACTAATGTCAGCAGAGCTAATCCGGTTAGTCTTTCCTGTTAAAATTATTACAATTACTAAGGTGAATTTATGTCTGATAAACCATTAACAAAAGTCGATTATTTGATGCGCCTGCGACGCTGCCAGTCAATTGACACCCTCGAACGTGTTATTGAGAAAAATAAATACGAGCTGTCTGATAATGAACTGGCGGTATTTTATTCAGCTGCCGACCATCGTCTGGCTGAACTGACCATGAATAAACTGTATGACAAGATCCCCTCTTCGGTATGGAAATTTGTTCGTTAATCATTGAAGAGAGACTGTAAAGGCACTACGCCCGTTGTTAAGCTGAATTTACCTTTCGAATTACGCTTCAAGTGCAAACGCCAGGTTCCCGTATAAAACGTATTTATGCGCAAGAATGTTGTGACTCCCGTCACAGCCACTTTTAGGGAACGTTCCCTTTCTGGTTAATCCTCTTTACGCTACGTAAAACGATTCCAGAGAGGTTCCCATGAGTGAAGAAAAACAGAAGATGATTGCAGGTGAATATTACCGCCCTGGCGATGACACGCTGAGGGCTGACCGTTTACGCGCGCGTCATCTTGTTCATCGCTATAACCATACCGCCCCCGATGAGAAGGCCGAACGTCGCGCCTTATTAGCTGACCTGCTGGGTCAAAGCGAAGGCGCCTATATAGAGCCGAGCTTCCGCTGCGACTACGGGTATAACATCTATCTGGGTAAAAATTTTTACGCCAACTTTGACTGCGTCATGCTGGACGTCTGCCCTGTCCGCATTGGCGATAACTGTATGCTTGCGCCTGGAGTGCACATTTATACGGCCACGCATCCTCTGGATGCGACCGAACGTAACAGCGGGCTGGAGTACGGTAAACCGGTCACCATTGGTGATAATGTCTGGATCGGCGGACGTGCAGTCATTAACCCGGGCGTCACCATTGGCGATAATGCGGTTATCGCTTCCGGCGCGGTAGTGACCAAAGACGTACCGGCCAATGCTGTCGTGGGCGGCAATCCGGCGAAAATCATTAAAATGCTGTAAGCGCATCCTGAGTAACTGTTATGCTTTTTCCTGGCATAACTGTTACTTTCATCGCCTAAACCCCTCTCATAAAATAGGCAGATCACCTGTATTTTCAACAATCATAAAGGCAAAAAATGACAGAGATACAGCGCCTGCTTACCGCCACCATCGACGATCTCAATACCCGCGAAAAGCGCGACAATCGCCCGCGCTTTAGCATCAGCTTTATTCGCAAACACCCCGGGTTGTTCGTCGCCATGTACGCCGCCTGGCTGGCAACGCTTATCGTCATGCTGAAGTCTGAAACGCTGGTCGATTCCGTCTGGCTGCTGGTTGTGCTGTTCGTGGTGTTTAACGCGTTTTTCTTTTTCGACGTCAATCCACGTTACCGGTATGAAGATATCGACGTACTCGATTTCCGCGTGTGCTACAACGGGGAGTGGTACAACACGCGTTACGTGCCGAAAGAGCTGATCGACAGCATCCTGCACTCGCCGGCCGTCGAAGCCGGGCAAAAAGAGAAGTTGCAGAAAATGGTCACCACCAAGGGCCAGCTCTCTTTTTATGATGTCTTTACCCTTTCCCGCTCCACTGCTGCGTAATGAGCGCCTGAAGACGTCGGATACCCGGCGCAAACTGCGAAGCAGAGGTATTGCCGTAACCTAAAACCAGACCGGTTTGTCCCTGCTTCGTCTCAAGGTAATATCCGCTCAGCGCAGCGGGTGCCAGCTGAAACGCTCTTGCCTGCTCCACCAGCCGCTGGTCGTCGATACCGTCAATCGCCAGCGTCAGGTGCATTCCCCCTTCCCCGGCAAGAACACGGTACGGCGTATGAAGCTCTGCGCTCAGCACCTCCCTCAGCTGGCGGTAACGCTTACGGTAAAGGCGGCGCATGGCGGCAAGATGTCGTGCATAGTGGCCTTCCTCAATAAACAGCGCCAGGGTGCGCTGTTCAGCGCGATGCCCGCCGCGCAGCAGCGAGCCGATGGCAGGACGCGCCGCCTTCGCCAGCGCTGGCGGTAACACCATGAACCCCATCCGGAGCGACGGAAACAGCGTTTTGCTGAACGTCCCCAGATACACAACGGGCGCATTGTTGAGCATGCCCAGCATCGCCGGGACGGGCTCACCGGTATAACGAAATTCGCTGTCGTAATCGTCCTCAATGATCCACGCGCTGTGCTGCCGGGCCAGTTCCAGCAGCGCCAGACGCCGCCGCGCGCTGAGCACGCTTCCGTAAGGGAACTGATGCGATGGCGAAGTAAAAATCAGCGTGGGTGAAGGCGCAGACAGCCCTTCCCAGCACATCCCCTCGTCATCCACCGGTATGCCGGTCATCGCCAGGCCGGTTTTGACAAAAGCGCTTTTGGCGCCGCTATAGCCGGGATTTTCCACCCAGGCGACATCCCCCGGCTCGCTTAACAGCATCGTGCACAGATTGACGCCCTCCAGCGCCCCTTCGGTTATCACTATCTGGCTGGCGTCACAGTCAATGCCGCGGGAGAGCGCAAGATGGCGGGCAATGGCGGCCCGCAGCGTCGGCTCACCGGCCGGGTCGCCATATCCTAACAGGGCGCTACCCTCCTCGCGCAGGACGCGATCGTACAACCGCCGCCACAGCGGCAAGGGGAAATAGTTGATGGCAGGCGTTCCCGGCGTAAACGCCATCACCGGAGTGTCGCGCGGCACAGGCGCGGGCAGCAGGGCGACACGTTTTGTCAGCCTGACGTCCGGGTCCGGTAATGTCCGGGCAATCGTCCGAGGAGCGAATTGCCCCACCCGCGTGCCCTGGCGGCTACGCAGCAAATAACCTTCGAGCGTGAGCTGGTCCAGCGCCGCGTTGACGGTATTTCGGGACACAGAGATCTGCTGCGCCAGCGTTCGTGAGCCGGGCAAATGGCTGCCGGACCGCAGCCTCCCGCAAAGCAAGATAGAGCGCACGCTGGAGCGTCTCTTCCCCACGTTTTTTCAGCGCAGCATGGAGCAAGGTGTATAGCTCATCACCCGGTATATTCATCTTTCCTCCTCGTGGTACCAGAAAAACATAGCCTGGTGGTTCTTTTTAAGGAACCAGCAATTCATTAATCTGGAGATCTTCTTAACGTCATGGGAATAAAGATGAATACATTCAATGAGTTTGGACAACCTGTAGGGGAAAGCCTTATCGACTGGCAGCCTCGGCCGCACCCGTCCCGGGTGGTCCTTCAGGGTCACTATTGTCGGCTTGAGCCGCTGCGCGTGGAGCATGCCCACGCGTTGTTCTCTGCGTATTCCCTGGCCGGAGATACCCGAAGCTGGACGTGGCTGCTGCGTGAACCCGATGCCACCGCAGAGGAGTTTGCCGAATGGGTGGCGAGCGTGAGCGAATTAGCCGATCCCATCCACTTTACCGTTATCGATAACCAGACCCAGTCTCCTGTCGGGACGCTGTCCCTGATGCGGATCGATCCTAAAAACGGCGTTGTGGAAGTGGGACATGTTCACTTCTCGTCACTGTTAAGCCGCACGCCCATGTCGACAGAAGCGCAGTATCTGCTGATGCGGTACGTGTTCGATACCCTGGGCTACCGGCGTTATGAGTGGAAGTGCAACAGCCTGAACGAACCCTCCCGCAAAGCGGCCCTGCGTCTGGGCTTTCAGTTTGAAGGGCGTTTTCGCCAGGCGCTGGTCATAAAAGGCCGAAACCGGGACACCGACTGGTTTTCAATTCTCGACAAAGAGTGGCCAGCGCTGGCGAGCGCGTTTGAAAGCTGGCTTGCCACCGACAATTTTACCGCCGATGGCAAACAGAAAAGATCCCTGGAAAGCTGGCGAGAAACGCGCGTCTAGCGTCTTTTTTTACGCCCCTGCACCGCCTTAAAGCGCGGGTTAGATTTGCAAATCACGTATAAGCGTCCCTTGCGTTTGACTATCTGGCAATCCGGGTGACGCTGTTTTGCACTGCGCAATGAGTTCAGCACCTGCATGATTAGCCTCGCTTCGCATCAAGAAAGCCGCCAAAACGCTTGCGGAAGCGCGCCGCGCTGCCATCCGTCGAGAAGGTCTTCTGCTTCCCGGTATAAAACGGATGTGATTTAGAGGAGACATCAAGGGTAACGTAGGGATACGTTTTTCCCTCAAGCTCAATTTCACGGTCTGTCTTAATCGTTGAGCCAACTTTAAAGTATTCATTCGCCGTGGTGTCGTGAAACACAACGGTGCGATAGGTTGGATGGATATTCGGTTTCATCTCTGGCCTTCATGTATTGTTATAACATAACAAAATACTATCTGAGCTTTGCTGCAAAAACAACCCCTGTGACGCTCAGCCTGTTTTTGAAAGGTTTATTCAGGTACCTGCCTGAGACTGTTGCATGCTATAACTATATCATTTAGCGATAAAAAACTTTTTCCTCTGGCGCGCAAACTCCAGGCCCGAGGCGGGCATATGGGAAGGATAAAGCAGCATGCGAACCCGACATCTGGTCAGCCTGGTGACAGGCGTACTGATTTTCTCTGTGCTGGTCCCTGTGTGCCTCAGTATCTGGCTGGCGCATCGTCAGGCTGAGGAGAAATTTGTGGAAGCGCTGGACAGCTATGCCTCGCGCGTCCTGATCCGTACCGACAGAGTCGTTGCGCAGGCAAAACAGGCGCTCACGCACCTACAGACATTCCACGCCCCGCCCTGCACTCCCCCGCATTTACGCGAAATGCGCCGGGTCGCGTTCTCATGGCGCTATATCCAGGAAGTGATGTATATCGATAGCCTGAAACCGCTCTGCTCATCCCTGGAACAATCCAGTAATACGGCGATCTTGCCGCCCCCGATGCGGATCACCGCAGACGGGTTTAGCGCGTGGCTCACCTCGCAAAACGACCTTGGCATTGATCGTTATATGGCCGTTCTGGGGAAAGGACATTATCTGGTGATGGTTGATCCGGCCTCGCTTGTGGATGTTGTTCCTTTCGGTGATATTTCGATGGATGCCGCCCTGGTGGGCAGCGAAACCCATCGGATATTTGCCAGAAGCAATATTGTCGACCCGTATATTCTTTCTGTCGTTAAGGAGCAGCAGGACGTTACGCGCGTGCAATACAACGGCTCGATGTACGTATTGAAGCCTGTACCCGAACTGGGGTTTACGGTGATCGCGTGGGCGTCGTTAAAACCGCTGGCGGAATCCTGGCACCAGCAGCTGATCGTCTGGCTACCGGCTGGCATCTTGCTAAGCCTGGTTGCTGCCCTTATTGTCCTGCGCATCCTCCGCCGTTTGCTGTCCCCGCGTCACCGCCTGATCGACGCGATCAACAACCGGGAGATCGAGGTTCACTACCAGCCCATCGTGGCGCTGTGTAGTGGAAAACTGGTGGGTGCTGAAGCGCTGATGCGCTGGCCGCAGCCGGATGGCAGTAACCTGTCGCCTAATCTCTTTGTTCCGCTGGCTGAGCAGACGGGGCTTATTTCAAAGCTCACGCAGCTGGTGGTGAATGAGGTGTT
This sequence comes from Enterobacter cloacae complex sp. 6730903, assembly GCF_048283985.1. NCBI lineage: Bacteria > Pseudomonadati > Pseudomonadota > Gammaproteobacteria > Enterobacterales > Enterobacteriaceae > Enterobacter > Enterobacter cloacae complex sp. 6730903. The sequence continues at coordinate 117,181 of NZ_JBLVXX010000003.1, forward strand.
TGAGGATCTAGGCGCCTGGCTGCACCATCACCCGGAACTGCACATTTCTGTCAACCTTGCGCCATCGGATTTAACGTCCCCCGAGCTGCCTCGCCAGTTGAGCCAGTTGCTCAATAAATGGGGCGTCCACCCGCGCCAGATCGCCCTTGAATTGACCGAGCGCGGCTTTGCCGATCCCGCCCTCAGCGTGCCTGCCATCGCTGCGTTTCGCCGCGCCGGACACGCTATCTACATTGATGATTTTGGCACGGGTTACTCCAGCCTGAGCTATTTGCAGGATCTGGATGTCGATACCCTGAAGATCGATAAATCCTTTGTGGATGCGCTGGAGTACAAGAACGTGACTCCCCACATCATCGAAATGGCCAAATCGCTTAAACTGGCGATGGTCGCAGAAGGCATTGAAACTGAAGGGCAGATCGAATGGTTGCATCGCCACGGCGTGCAGTACGGCCAGGGCTGGTATTTCAGCAAGGCGCTGCCTAAAGAGGATTTCATTCTCTGGGCCGGGCACAACCTGGAGAAGCACCTTACTTAAGGTACGATTTGATCACCTGCATCACGACCCCGAGATCGGCTTCGCGCTGCGCTTCCTCTGGCTCTTTCACCACGTGATCGGTTAAATGTCCCTCAATCACTTGCATCATCATGCCGTTTACCGCGCCCCTGATCGCCGCCAGCTGCTGTAACACCTCGGCGCATTCATGATCGCTGTTGAGCATTTTTTCCAGCGCAGCGCTCTGCCCCTGAATTTTTTTCAAACGGGTCAATAACTTCTTTTTATCACGAACCGTGTGTGACATCGCTTAGCTCCTCTTTGGTGGCGTAAAAAGCATATCACGCTCTACTCCCCCTGGGTATTTTTCTACTGGGGGGTAGTATTATACTACTGGGGGGGGGTAGTATTCGCGACATGTTTTCCACCCCGGAATGTTCCATGAACGATTTTTCTTCTCTTCTTCAGCAGGGCAACGCCTGGCTGTTTGTTCCCAGCGCCATCCTGCTTGGCGCGCTCCACGGCCTCGAGCCAGGCCATTCAAAAACAATGATGGCGGCTTTCATCGTGGCGATCCGCGGTACGCTCAAACAGGCTGTGTTGCTTGGGTTGTCCGCAACGCTGTCTCATACGGCGGTCGTCTGGATCATTGCGATGGCGGGATTATGGTTTGGTCGGGGATGGGATGCAGATACGTCTGAGCCCTGGTTTCAGTTGATTTCCGGGGTTCTGATCGTGTTGATCGCCCTGTGGATGGCGTGGCGAACCTGGCATGAGAGCCAACCGCATTACCACCATGATGATCATCATCACCATCATGATCATCACGACCACGCGCATCATCACGACCACACGTCTCCTCTGGTTGAAGAGGAGTGGCAGGATGCCCACCAGCGCGCACACGCCCAGGACATTAACCGACGCTTCAACGGTAAAGAGGTCACCACCGGGCAAATCGCGCTATTCGGCCTGACCGGTGGGCTTATCCCCTGTCCGGCCTCCATTACGGTGCTGCTGATCTGCCTGCAACTGAAACATTTCGCGCTCGGCGCCACGCTGGTGTTCAGTTTCAGTATCGGACTGGCGCTCACTCTCGTCGCCTCTGGCGCAATTGCCGCATTAAGCTTGAAACATGCGGCGAAGCGCTGGCCCGGCTTTAGCGCCTTTTCGCGCAAGGCGCCGTGGATCTCAGCGGCACTGATCGCGGTAGTCGGGATTTATATGAGCATTCACGGCGCAAGCGGGATCCTGAGATAAGCATTGCGGCCACGGCAGTGGCCGCACGTGTCGGCTCAGCCGTTCTGCTGCCAGCTAAACGTGTAGCGCAGCCGGCGGTTTTGCAGAATGAAGGCCGGGGCTACGCTCGGGCTCCATGAGTCGTCCCCCCCTACGCCCATGTGAAACGCATCAAGATTCAACCAGCAGCCAGCCTCTTCCCGCAGCAAATGCTGATGCGTTGTCTCATGCAGCTGCCGCTGGCTATAACGGCTCAGGGAGAAATGGAACTGTCCCTGCAACTGATGGGAGCCAAACGTCAGCTCGCGGGTGTCGCAGCGCAAACCGTTCTCCGTCGGGAAGATATACGGCGTCTGCATCTCTTCCAGCGGTAACGCCCAGCGCCCCTGCTGCGCCGCCAGTTTTCTGTCCGGATAGTTCTCCAGCGGGCCTAGCCCCAGCCAGCGCACCGTTTCCGGGATATCCGCCAGCATAACGCTCAGGCCCACGCGAGCGGGCTCCGGAATGTCAGACGCCACCGTCACCTGCACATCACCGTGCAGCACCCCGTGGTCATCAATCCGCCAGAGCTTGCAGCTGATAAACAGCGCTTTACCCTGATGCTCCCAGACGTGCTGCGTGGTCACCACCACCTCACGGGCATGCTGCTCCGCTTCACACTGGAGGAGGCGCGCGGACATCCCATACATCCCTGCCGCTTTCCAGCGTTCCACCCACGCGTTCGGATCGATGCGGGTCGCCTCGCTGACACCAATGTCATTGTCCAGCGGCGCGCGGGTGAAGTTATCCGTTAGCGGGGAACGGAGCGTTTCAGCGCCCTCGTTCCACCACTGGGTCAGGTTTCCGGTGAGACGGCTAAACTGCCAGCGCTGCTGCTGATGAGTAATGTCCAGCGCTTCGTCCTGCACCGTTAGCTGCGGAGGGGTTCCGCCTGCTTTCGGTGGCGCAAGGTACAGCGGAGCCGGGAGCGGCCACTGATCCCAGGCACAACGGTGGCCGGGCGGCGACCACGGCGTGGCCTGCGGCTGAACGATCTCCACGTTGAGCCAGACCTCGCCCGGCTCAGCGTCAAGCTCAGGCAGCGGGATCTCAACGCGCTGCGTCTCCTGAGGCGCAACAGAAAGGGGTGTTTCGCCGGAAGCCAATACCGCACCGTCACGCGCCACTGACCATCGCAGATGCTCGTTGTCAGTATGACGGAACAGATAATCGCTCTGGATATCGACGACCAGCGGAACGGTGCTCACCAGCGTAAAGGTAAAGAACTGCTGGGCACGCTGCGCCTCGTAAAGGGCGGGGTGCGGAGTGCGATCGGGAAACACCAGCCCGTTGAGGCAGAACTGACGGTCGTTGGGCTTATCGCCAAAATCGCCGCCGTAGGCCCAGTATGCCGTGCCGTCTTCCGCTTTTTTCGTCAGCGCCTGATCGACCCAGTCCCAGACAAACCCGCCCTGCAACCGGGGATGGCTGCGGAATGCCTGCCAGTAGCTGGCAAAGCCGCCAAAGCTGTTGCCCATCGCGTGGGCATACTCGCACAGGATCAGCGGACGGGTTTCGTCCGGCATGCCGATCCACTTTTTAATCGACCACTTTGGCACCGCCGGGAACGGCTGATCCTGATCGACGCGGGCATACATCGGGCAGACAATATCGGTAGCGGCCGTACTGGCGCCACCGCCTTCGTACTGCACCGGCCGCGTGGGATCGGCGGTTTTCAGCCAGCGGTACAGCGCATCGTGATTCGCCCCATGCCCGGACTCATTCCCCAGGGACCAGATGATGATGGACGGATGATTCCGGTCCCGCTGCACCATACGCGTTACGCGTTCGCTCATGGCAGGCAACCAGCGCGGATCGTCCGCCAGGCGGCTCATCGGCACCATGCCGTGGGTTTCAATATTCGCCTCATCGACCACGTACAGGCCGTAGCGATCGCAAAGCGTGTACCACAGAGGATGGTTCGGATAATGTGAGCAGCGCACGGCGTTGAAGTTATGCTGCTTCATCAATTCGATGTCGCGGCGCATGGTCGCCTCATCCATCACCTGCCCCTTCTCAGGATGATGTTCGTGACGGTTCACGCCGCGGATCAGCAGCGGTTTGCCGTTAAGCTTCAGCAGGCCGTTGCTGATTTCGACGCGTCTGAAACCGACATCGCAGGCTTCAGTCTCCAGCACGTTACCCTGCGCATCCCGAAGCGACATTGTCAGCCGATAGCATTCCGGTGTTTCAGCGCTCCACAGCACGGGAGCGTTCACGCGGATCGCCACCGTGAGCCGTTCTGCCCAACTGCCGCGTTCGTCCACGATGGCCGATCCGGGCTGCTGCGTGGTTTGCGCGCAGGCTTCGCCGTTACGCCACAGGGTAAACGCCACCTCGCATTCGGCGTAGCGTGAGCCTTCCAGCGCAACGTCAACCTGGAGTATCGCCCGATCGCATTCGGCATTCAGATCGGTCACGATCTGATAATCGGCAATTCGCGTTTCCGGCTTGTGCAGCAGCGAGACGTCACGGAAAATGCCGCTCATCCGCCACATGTCCTGATCTTCCAAGTAGCTTCCGTCGCACCAGCGTAACACCATCACCGCCAGACGGTTCTGCCCCGGTCGCAGCACCGCGCTGAGATCGAACTCCGCAGGCAGACGGCTGTCCTGCGAATAGCCCACCCACTGGCCGTTACACCACAGATGAAAAGCTGAATTCACCCCGTCAAAAATAATGCGGGTTTGCCCGCTGCACAGCCAGGCGTCATTCATCTCAAATGTGAGCGAGTAACAACCAGTTGGGTTTTCAGCCGGAACATACGGCGGGTTCACATTTATCGGATAGGTGACGTTGGTATAGATGGGAGTGTCAAATCCCTCCATCTGCCAGTTCGACGGCACGGGCATCCCAACGGCGTCAGCCAGATCGTCCGTTATCCATGCCTCGGGAACCTGCTCTGGCGCCGGGAAAAAGCTGAATCGCCAGACGCCGTTAAGCAGACGCTTGCTTAGCGAAAGTTTATCCTCGCGGGCGAAGGTTTCATCGCGCCAGCTATGAAAAGGCGCGTGTGTAGCCAGACGATTCCACTGCGTCACGCCCGGGTTTTCCCAGTCACGACGCGCCAGAAGTGCGCTGAGGGTCAGCGGCAATGTAGAAGACATATCAACCTCTTTGCGAAGCGCTCACAATTTCAGCCAACATGCCCTAGTAAACGGTGGCGGTAAAGACTTTGATCGTCACCAGGCGAGCACGATCACAAAAGTGCTAGCTGCGCGCCAGTTTCTCCGCCAGCAGCGCCAGCGTTCTGAGCTGTTGTGCCAGATCTTCACGATCGGCCTGCCGTGCGGCGCGCGGCGCGGTGGAATGACGCACGACCAACGTAACGGGAAGTTGTTCCTGCCAGCGTTCGTCGTGATGGTCAGGTGCCATCAGCCACTCCACGCTGCGCTCACCGGCCTCGCGGAACGCCTGCCGAACGGTGGTGAGCGGAGGTGAAAACCACGCGCTGTCAGCCGTATCATCAAACCCGACAACCGAGATCTGCCCCGGTACCGCAACGCCTTTTTCCGCACAGGCGCGTAAAACGCCAAGCGCCATCTGATCGTTAGCGACGAGGATCGCCTCCGGCAGCTGCGCGCCCGCCAGGAGCTGATGCCCTTTCTCATAGCCCGAGGCCGCGCTCCAGTCGCCCTGCGCCACCGCAAACGCCTCCACGCCGGCCCGGGCCAGCGTGGTTTTCCATCCCGCCAGACGAGCCCGGGCAGAGACAGAACTTTCCGGCCCGGCGAGCAGCGCAATTCGCTGGTGCCCCAGCGAAAGCAGATGCTCTGCCCCCAGGCCAGCGCCCTGTTCGGCATTGAAAACAAGGCTGTTAACCCGAGCTGTGGGGGAAACATCGAGAAAAAGAACCGGGGTCGGCGAGGCCATTTCCTGAAGCATTTCTGCCTGTGCATCTTCCAGCGGAACGTTCACCAGCAGCGCCTCCACGCGCTGCGCCAGTAATTCCTGCAAAGCAGCCTGACACTGCGCGGGTTGCTCCACCATGGAGATGAGTACGCTAGCCCCCTGCTCCACTGCCCGGGATTTTACAGCTGAGGCGATTTGCGACGGCGCATGCAGCGCCAGATCGCTGGTCATTAGCCCCAGCGTGCGGGTACGTTTCCCGGCCAGCTGCTGCGCGCCACGGTTAGGCACATAGTGTAGCGCCGCCATGGCCTGCCGGACCTTTTCCCGCGTACGGGCAGAAACGTGTTCTGCGTCGTTAATCACCCGGGAAACGGTCTGATAGGAAACGCCCGCCATGCGGGCAACGTCATAAAGAGTGATCGCTTTCATACATTCTGGCGTCGTAAAAAGAGAAGTCTCTATTCTGACACAGTTACGCCATCATAGCCTGTGAGCGCTTCGCAAAATTAAACAATCCGCTCCGGCCGCGCGGCTTTCTGAATGCGCGGTCCCTGACGAAACCACGGCAAACAGAGCTGGATCAGCGGGCCGATGGTTAATGCATACAGTACGGTTCCAACGCCAAACGCTCCCCCGAGGAGGTAGCCGACGATCAACACGGTCACCTCGATCGCGGTACGCACGCTGCGGATCGACCAGCCCAGCCGGGCATGTATGCCGGTCATCAGACCGTCGCGCGGGCCTGCGCCAAAACCCGCGCCGATATACATCCCGGTGGCAAGGGCGTTAACCACAATGCCGGAAACCAGCAGGGTGATGCGCACGGGCAGCGAGGTGAGCTCAGGGATCAGCGTCATTGACGCATCTGCCGCCAGACCAATACAAATCACATTACTGATAGTGCCCAGCCCCGGCAGCTGACGCAGCGGGATCCACAGCAGCAGCACCGCGGCCCCGGTTAAAATAATCACCGTGCCAATGCTCATCCCGGTCTGGATAGCGACGCCAAGGTGAAAGACATCCCACGGGTCGACACCCAGATCCGAACGAATAAACATCGCGGTTGAAAGCCCGTACAGGCCTAAACCGACATAAAGTTGTACCAGACGACGTACCATTTTCTCTTCTCCGAAGAACCAGGTTCCATCTTCGTTGAAAATGGCACTATGATTAATGTCCAGTTTTCAAATAGTGGACTGCATATGTCATCACGTCGTTTTGGAAGCCAGTCTCTGGTACGCCTGTTAGGGCACTGGCAGCAAGCCTCTTCCCGCACCCCGCTGTGGCGCCAGCTGGCTGACGCGTTACGCCTGTTAATTCTGGATGGCAGGCTGGCGCTAAACACACGCCTGCCCGGAGAGCGGGAATTGGCCGCCGCGCTGAGCGTAAGCCGCACCACCATCAGCAGCGCGCTGGCGCATCTGCGGGAGGAGGGTTATCTGGAGAGCCGTCACGGCAGCGGTTCGCGGGCGATCCTGCCAGACAGCCGCGCCGTGCCCACGCTTTCCACTGCCAGCGCGGCGCTGGATCTCTCAACCGCCGCGCTCAACGCGGGGCCAGAGATCCACCAGGCCTACGCCCACGCGCTAACGGCCATCACGCCGAATCTGGCGCTGACCGGGTACGATCAGCTTGGGCTTCCGGCGCTACGTGAAGCTATCGCCGCCCGCTACACCGCACGCGGTCTCCCCACCCGGGCAGACGAAGTGATGGTAGTGAACGGCGCCGTCAGCGGCTTTGCCCTGATCTTAAGAATGATGACTGGCCCCGGGGATCGCGTGGTGGTGGATCATCCCACTTACCCGCTGGCGATAGCCGCTATTCAGGGGGCACTATGCCGGCCCGTGGGCGTCTCGCTGCCTGAAACGGGCTGGGATACCGACGGTTTTGCCGCAACGCTTGCCCAGACCGCCCCGCGTCTGGCCTATCTGATGCCGGATTTTCATAATCCGACCGGGCGTTGCATGGATGCCGCGACGCGCCAGACCATAACCGACATCGCCGCGCAAACCCGCACCACGCTGGTGGTGGATGAAACCATGGTCGATCTCTGGTTCGATGCTCCCCCGCCGCCGCCGCTCGCCGCCTTTAACCCGGAGGCCACGGTGATGACGCTGGGTTCCGCAGGCAAAAGCTTCTGGGGTGGGCTGCGTCTCGGCTGGATCCGCGCCTCGTCACGCACTATCGCCACCCTCGCGCAGACGCGCGACACGCTGGATCTGGGCTCTCCGGTGCTGGAACAGCTGGCCACGCTGTGGCTTATCGAAAACAGTGAAACCTTCCTGCCTGCCCGGCGGCAAATGCTGGCAGAACGGCGCGACCGCTGCGGCCAGATGCTGCGGGAACATTTCCCCGAATGGCGGTTTCAGGAAGCGGAGGGAGGGCTTTCATATTGGATTGAGTTACCCGGCATGCTGGCGACGCAACTGGCGGCACGCGCCGAAACGACAGGCATCATTATGGGCACCGGCACGCGCTTTGGGCTTTCAGGCGCGTTTGACCGCTACCTGCGAATGCCCTTCTCACTCAGTCCGCCAGAACTTGAAGAGGCATTATTGCGGATCAAACCGCTGTGGCGTGCATTAAATAAAAGTGTAGCGCCAGTAAAACGGAGCCTGGTGTAAATTATTTGCCAGAAACAATAAAAACTGCTGACTGTAACGCATGCAGTCAGCAGTTTTCATGAAGAACAGCTTAATGTTGAGGAGGAATCGGGAAGCCTTTCAGCGAAATAATGAAATTATCCCCTTCTTTCTTTATTTTTGCACCGGTATCACACCAGTCAGACGCAATTCGAAAGAACTCATCACTTCCTACATTCCAGCCAAGACGAACATGTTTCACGTAGCCGGAACGTAACAGATTGCAGGCCTCGTTGTAGTCACTGGCAGTCGATAGTTGTTGTTTCATTTTCTCTTCTTCAGAAGTTTACGTAGTGCTTTGATTTCTTTAGGAGTAAATGGAGTTACGCTCTCTTCTTCCGTATGCTGATTATCAACATCCTCTTCCGATACTCCCGCCTCTTCTACTGCTTCAAATGCCAGCAGCAGCAGTTTCTCTGTGGTCACGCTTAAATTCTCATTATTGTCTTCCGCATAGTGGCGAAGTCTTTCTTTTAGCGCTTCATCAATTTTAACGTTTAAAACCGCAGTAACCATGATTGTCACATCCTTTCGGAACACGTGTTTAATTTAATACACGAAGATAAGTTTGTTATCCAGATATATATTTTTTAGCTTATGACAGAATAAAGGCATCCGAAAATAAAATGACAGTCTATTATTACAGGTTTATGACATTATTATTTCAGTTAAATGAAGACTGTATTACAGAAAATACAATAGACACATAATTTAGAAGGTTTATTCAGGGGAACGACTGGAGAGGAGCACAAATGGGTGGGGGCCCTGCCAGCTACATCCCGGCACCCACGTCGTCTGCCCTGGCTGCTTCCTTCCGGACCTGACCTGGTGAACAGAGTAGCGTTGCGGGAGAACCAACAGAGCCCCCATTGAGAGCGTTGATAACCAACGCGCTGGCGCATTATCCCTGTGGAGCACCTCAATTGCAAGCCGCTGGCAATCGGATGCTGGATTATTGCGCAAACTGCCCCGACAATCTTCTTTATCTTCGTATAACATTACCCTTCGCTGATTTCCCGCAGGAGAAACAATGGACGAACATGACACTTTCCCACAGCGAGTGTGGCAAATCGTGGCTTCGATTCCGGAAGGCTGTGTCACGACCTATGGGGAAGTCGCCCGGCTGGCGGGTTCTCCGCGTGCGGCGCGTCAGGTAGGCGGCGTCCTAAGGAGACTACCGGAAGGAAGCACGTTACCGTGGCACCGGGTCGTCAATCGCCATGGCGCCATTTCCCTCACCGGGCCGGACTTGCAGCGCCAGCGTCAGGCATTACTCTCAGAAGGGGTGCAGGTGTCCGGGGCAGGACAGATTGATATGCAGAAGTATCGCTGGGAGTACTGACGCCCTCTCCCGTCAACATGGAGAGGGCGAGAGAAAATTACATCTGTGTTGGCGGTGTAGGCAGAGTCGGCTGATTGGTCTGCGTTGCAACAGGTACTTCAGTTTGCTGCACCGGTACCAGGGTCAGGTCGATTTTGGTGCCACCTTTGTTGACCGCTTCCTGCACGGTATCGGTGATAAAGACCAGTTTATCGTTGATCGTTACCGCCGCGCTCAGGAGGATACGCGCATTGGGTTGCACGTCAGACGGGTTGTACGGCAGCACAAAGCTGAACGGCGCCTGTTTACCCTCTGTACGAACCGCGCGCTGCGCAAGCACTTTGGACGGCGCATCCGCCAGGGAAGCATCAGACAGCGTGACCGTTAAAACCGCATCCGGCGGCAGCGCAACCTTCTGTTTGATCCAGATCGTACCGGAAACATTTGGCTGCTGAATAGCTTGCTGTGAAAGGGTGTTAATCCCGTTTGCGCTTGCTGTTGGCACCGGTACATCGGCACTCTTACCAGCACAGGCGGACAACGCTACCGCAATTGCTACACCACTGAGCATAGGCACGAGTTTCATTGAAGTCTCCTTATCATCAATGCACCAGCGGGATCGATCCCATCTGATGTCGTTTTATTCACACAACGAATACAAGTGTGGCACAAATCACGGATTTATGCCTAATTTCGTCCGGATATTAAGATTATTCTACCCATCGGACCACTTTCATTTCTGGGTTATACTCAGCGTATCTTTCGCCACGGCGTTTATTGAGGACCACTATGAGTCAGGCACTGAACAATCTGCTGACATTGCTGAACCTGGAAAAAATAGAAGAAGGGCTATTTCGCGGACAGAGCGAAGATTTAGGCTTACGCCAGGTTTTTGGCGGCCAGGTCGTGGGGCAAGCGCTGTATGCCGCCAGGGAGACCGTCCCGGCAGACCGTCTGGTGCACTCGTTTCACAGCTACTTTTTACGCCCCGGTGACAGCGCTAAACCGATTGTTTACGACGTGGAAGTTCTGCGTGACGGTCAAAGCTTCAGCGCCCGTCGCGTGGCGGCCATCCAGCATGGGAAACCCATCTTCTACATGACCGCCTCGTTCCAGGCGCCAGAGCCGGGCTATGAGCATCAAAAAACGATGCCGCCTGCCCCGTCTCCGGACGATCTGAAATCAGAAACCGAAATTGCCCGCGCACTCGCGCATCTGCTGCCGCCGCAGGTAAAAGAGAAGTTTCTGTGCGATAAACCGCTGGAGATCCGCCCGGTCGAATTTCATAACCCAATGAAGGGGCATACCGCTGAGCCCGCCCGCCAGGTGTGGATCCGCGCCAACGGCAGCGTACCGGCAGATTTACGCGTGCATCAGTACCTGCTGGGGTATGCGTCAGATTTCAACTTCCTGCCGGTTGCGCTACAGCCGCACGGCGTGGGCTTCCTCGAAAAAGGGATGCAGGTCGCCACGATTGACCATTCCATGTGGTTCCACCGTCCGTTCGATATGAATGAATGGCTGCTTTACAGCGTGGAAAGTACCTCTGCGTCCAGCGCGCGCGGCTTTGTACGCGGGGAGTTTTACACTCAGGATGGCGTGCTGGTGGCTTCTACCGTTCAGGAAGGTGTGATGCGCAATCGCGGGTGATGTAAAAAGCCCGGTAGCGCTGCGCTTACCGGGCCTGCGAATTATGCTTTTTCAGGCCGGGTAAGGCGAAGCCGCCGCCCGGCAAAGCACTCAAATTATGCGTTATAGGCATTCTCGCCGTGGCTGTTGACGTCCAGACCTTCGCGCTCCTGCTCTTCTGGTACGCGCAGCCCCACGGTCATATCGGCCAGCTTGTAGCCGATAAAGGCCACAACGCCCGACCAGACAACGGTGATCGCGATACTTTCCAGCTGCACCAGCACCTGATGTCCCATGGTCACGCCTTCTGCGTAACCCACACCGCCCAGAGATTGGGCAGCAAAGATACCGGTCATGATACAGCCAACGATGCCGCACACACCGTGTACGCCGAATACGTCACACGGATCGTCAACGCGCAGAACACGTTTCAGTGCGGTAACGCCCCACAGCCCCGCCAGACCTGCGACGATACCGATCAGCAGCGCACCGCCCACGCCCACGTAACCGCACGCTGGCGTAATACCTACCAGACCGGCAATCGCCCCGGAACAGGCACCCAGCAGCGATGGCTTGCCGCGAACGGCCCACTCGCCAAATACCCATGAGAGGATAGCGCCGGCGGTTGCCACAACGGTATTCACGAAGGCCAGCGCGGCGATTTCGTTAGCGGCGCTGGCTGAACCTGCGTTGAAGCCGAACCAGCCAAAATAGAGGATGGCGGTGCCGGTAAAGACCATCGGCAGGTTGTGCGGCTTGAATGCTTCCTTCCCGAAGCCCACGCGCTTGCCAATCAGGTAGGCGCCTACCAGGCCTGCTACCGCGGCGTTGATGTGCACAACGGTACCGCCCGCAAAGTCCAGCGCGCCATGGGAAGCCAACAGACCACCGCCCCAGACCATATGCGCAATCGGGATATAGGAGAGCGTCAGCCAGACCACCACGAAAATCAGTACCGCAGAGAAGCGGATACGCTCAGCCAGTGCGCCCACAATCAGCCCCACGGTGATGCAGGCGAATGAGCCCTGGAACGCGACATGAATATACTGATAAAAGCTGCCCATCACCGCGGTCAGTTCGATATTTTTCAGCATCGCCCAGTTAACGTTGCCGAAGAAGGCGTTGCCCTCCCCGAAGGCCAGCGAGTAACCGTAAACCACCCACAGCACGCACACCAGCGCGAACGTGACGGCAACCTGCGTCAGCATGGAGAGTACGTTCTTGCCGCGGATCAGGCCGCCGTAAAACAGCGCGATCCCCGGAATCGTCATGAACAGCACCAGCGCGGTGCAAATCATCATAAAGGCGTTATCGGCTTTGTCTGCCACAGCAGGTGCAGCCATTGCCAGGCCCGGCAGCAGTGCCAGCGAACCCAGACCTGTTTTCATTGTTGCTTTCTTCATTTTCTCGATCCCTATCACTGTGTGCCAGGAGTTACTTACAACGCCGCTTCGTCAGATTCGCCGGTACGGATGCGAATGACGCGCTGTAGTTCGGCAACGAAAATTTTGCCGTCGCCAATTTTTCCGGTGTAGGCCGCTTTGCTGACGACATCAATCACCTCATCAAGCTGATCGTCGGCAATCGCCACATCAATCTTCACTTTTGGCAGGAAGTTAACGCTGTATTCCGCCCCGCGATAAAGCTCGGCATGACCTTTCTGACGCCCAAAGCCTTTCACTTCGGTGACAGTCAGTCCCTGAATACCCATGGAAGACAGCGCTTCACGCACGTCTTCGAGTTTGAATGGTTTGATTACCACCGTAACCAGCTTCATATATCCCCTCCAGTCAGAATTCGGTAATGGCCGCAGCTAACACGAGAGGGATATTGCAAAGGGTGTGCCAGAAGTGAAAGGTGAGGAGGAAAGCGCCGCGGCGCGCATGCGCCGGGAAGAGGTGAAAAAAAACGCACCATGGCAGTGCAGGGTGCGTTTCAGTTTTGCACCAACGGTTAAGACTGTTAGCGCATTGCCTTGTTATGGTGCATCAGGCGCTGAGTGACTCTTCCTCACGCACGCTGGCGGCCAGCTCGTCGCCTGCCAGCTGCAACTGATACATCTGCCAGTAGCGTCCTTTTGCCTCAAGCAGCGCTCTGTGCGTCCCCCGTTCAACGGCCTGACCACGGTGCAGCACCAGAATAGTATCGGCATCGACGATCGTTGACAGGCGGTGGGCGATCACCACCAGCGTAGTGCGATCCCGCACGGCAGCCAGCGCCTGCTGGATCGCCTGCTCGGTACCGGAGTCAATGCTTGCTGTCGCTTCATCCAGAATTAACACCTGCGGCGTCTCAATCAGCACGCGCGCCAGCGCCAGAAGTTGCTTTTGCCCGACGGAGAGGTTATTGCCCTGCTCGCCCAGCCGGGTATTGATCCCCTCGCTTAACCCGCGCGCCAGATCCGCCAGCTGCACCGTTTCCAGCACCTCCCACACCTGCTCAGGGGTGAAAGGTCGTCCCAGCGTCACGTTGGCATAAAAGGTATCCGCCAGTACCACCGGATCCTGCTGCACCATCGCGACGCCCTTACGCAACGCGTTGTGGCTAAGCGAGGAAAGGGGCCGTCCGTCCAGACGGATCTCCCCCTGCGTCAACGGATAGTAGCCCATCAGCAAACTGGCGAGCGTGCTTTTGCCGCTACCGGTATGCCCAACCAGGGCGACAAAACCGCGCGACGGTACCTCGAGGTTGATATCCTGCAAGACAAGCTGGTCGTCGCGGTAGGCAAACGAGACATGATCAAACGCGATAGATCCACTTTCCAGCGGGCGTTCGTCATCGCCATAGGTCTGACGCGGCCTGTCCATCAGCTCGAATACACGCTCGCCCGCGACCACTGCCTGTTGCAGCATCGATTGCTGCGTGGTGAGTTCAATCAGCGGTTCGTTAAGGCGTCCAAGGTAGCTGATAAATGCGTACAGCACCCCCACCTCGATGGTTCCGCGCGTCGTCAGGCCAAACAGCATCAACAGCCCGCACAGTACCAGCGCTGAGAAGAGGCTCAGCAGCGGGCGTAACAGGAAGCCATCCAGACGTAACGTCTGCATCCGCGCCATATAGTGTGAGCGGCTGGCTTCCCCCATTCGCTCGCCAAAACGCGCCTGCTGGCGAAACTGCTGGATAACGCTCATGCCGTTGATCACTTCGTTGAAGCCATCATTGATATCTGCGAGGTAAGCGCGCACGCGACGAACAATCGGCGTGCTGTAGCGCTGGTAAATCACCATCACAATCAGCACCGCCGGGAAAATAGCGATCGCCACCAGCGCCATACGCCAGTCCAGGCTGAACATCGCCACCAGCATCGCGCCAATTAACGCGGCACTGCGCAGAACCGTTGCGACAACGGTTACATAGAGGTCGCGGATCACCTCGGTGTCATTGGTAACGCGCGAAATAACCTGCCCGACCGGCTGAGTATCAAACTCGCTCAGCGGCTGGCGCAGCGCGGAATCCATCACATCCGTGCGAAGCTGCTGGACCACGCCCACGGCGGCCCGGTTAAACAGCAGCGACTGCGCATAGTGCAGCCCCGCCGCCGTCAGCTGTAGCCCGACATACGCCACTCCCAGCCCAGCCACCAGCCCCAGCGGCAGATAGCTTTTCGCCACCATGTTATCGATAAAATAGCTGATAAGCAGCGGACCGGTCACCTCCGCTATCGCGGCGATCCACAGCAACAGCACGGCGATGGAAAGCGGTTTGCGCCACGGTGAGCCATAGGCCAGCAGCCGTTTTAACGTCGGCCACATCTGTCCAAACTTACGCATCGGCGACCTCCTCATCCAGCGCGGCTTCAAGCTGTTGATAGCGGTACATATCCCGATACCACCCGGTCTGCCCGGCAAGCTGCTCATGCTGACCACGCTGAGCAATATGCCCGTGCTGAAGCACCAGAATTTCACTGGCTTCGGTTAGGGCCGACAGACGGTGCGCGCTGATGATGACCGTACGCCCCTCCCCCCACTGGCGAAGGTTATGCAAAATTTGATGTTCAGTACGCCCGTCAACCGCGGACAGCGCATCATCCAGTATCAGGATCTCAGCGTCCAGCAGCAGCGCGCGGGCAATAGAGATACGCTGTTTTTGTCCGCCGGAGAGCATAACGCCCCGCTCACCCACTTCCGTGTCGTAGCCCTGCGGCAGGCGCAGAATATCCTCGTGGACGCTGGCCAGACGCGCCACGTGCTCGATCTGGTCCTGTGTCGCCGTCGGACACCCGAGCGCGATATTGTTGGCAATGGTGTCTGAAAACAAAAACGGCGTCTGGCTGACAACCGCCAGGCGGCTGCGCCAGTCATCCAGCAGCAGACGTGGCAGCGGGATGTCGTGGAAACGGATATCGCCTTCGCTCACGTCAAAATGGCGCTGAATCAGTGACAGAATGGTGCTTTTACCGGAGCCCGTCGGGCCGCAGATGCCCAGCATCTGACCAGGACGCAGCGTGAAACTGACGTTCTCAAGCACCGGATGTTCCGTTTGCGGGTAAATAAAGGCGCGGATATCAGCCTTGAGAATACCCGGACCTTCCGGTACCGGCTCGCTGCCATCGTTCACGACCGGCACTTCCGCCAGCATGGCGCGGATACGGCTGTAAGCGGCGCTCCCGCGTTCAACGATATTAAACATCCAGGCCAGCGCCAGCATCGGCCAGATCATCAGCCCAAGGTACATCGCAAAGCTGGTTAACTGCCCGAGAGTCATCGTGCCTCGCACCACCATCCAGCTGCCGCCGCCCACCGCCAGCAGGTTCGCCATGCCAATCGCAACATAAATTGTTGGATCGAAACGGGCATCAATACGCGCCACGCGCATGTTTTTCGCGCCGGTATCGGCGGCGTCGGCGGCAAACAGCGCGGACTGGCGGTCTTCCAGACCAAACGCTTTGATCATGCGGATGCTGGTCATGCTCTCCTGGGTGCGATCGTTCAGCGACGAGAACGCCGCCTGCGCCAGCTTGAAGCGTTCATGGAGCTGCTCGCCGTAGCGGTTAATTGCCAGCGCCATCAGCGGCATCGGCAGCAGCGCCAGCAGCGTGAGCTCCCAGCTAATTTGCGTAGACATCACAATCAATACTGCACAGCCCATCACCAGGGAATCCACCAGCGTTAACACCCCTTCACCGGCGGCAAACACCACGCGGTCTACATCGTTAGTGGCGCGGGCGATGAGATCCCCGGTACGGTGACGCAGATAAAACTCAGGGTGCTGGCGGCTCAGCTGGCGATAAAAGTCCTCGCGCAACTCAACGGCAAGCTGATAGGACGCGCCGAACAGCAGCACGCGCCAGACATAACGCAGCAGGTAAACCACCACGGCCGTCAGCACCAGCGTACCGACCCACATCATCACCCGTGCGGCGGTGTAATGTTGTTCCGTAACGCCATCCACGACGTAGCCCACCACTTTGGGCGGGATCAGTTGCAGAATGGCAATGATAATAAGCAGGGCCACCGCGCCGAGGTAGCGTTGCCACTCCCGACGAAAGTACCAGCTTAATTGGGCAAATAATCGCACGCGGTCTTTTCCTGAAGGTATTTTAAGAAGTTATTCAATGGGTAACGCTGTGGTGTATTTAATCTGTTCCATGGCGAAACTGGAGGTGACATCGGACAAGCCCGGTACGCTATTGACCAGCCGCTTGTAAAAATCATCGTAGCGCTTCATATCTGCCACCTGAACGCGCATCAGATAGTCGTATTCCCCCGCCATGCGCCAGAAGCCGAGCACCTCAGGCATGTCGGAAACCTGCGTGACGAAGCGGCAGTACCATTCGCTACTGTGATGCTGCGTTTTTATCAGGACGAAGGCGGTCAGTCCAAGCCCCAGTTTTTCGGGATCCAGCAACGCCACACGTCCCAGCAGAATGCCATCATCTTCCAGCTTCTTGAGGCGCTTCCAGCACGGTGTGGTGGTCAGATTAACGGCATCTGCCAGCGCCTGCAAAGAGAGGGTGCAGTCGCTTTGCAGCAAAGAAAGCAGCTTACGGTCAATTTTATCTAACATAGCCACCTCGAAGAGAAAATTATTCTCCTTACATTCTATTTTAAAGGTCAGATAGCAACAATTTTTTCTGTGCTTTTCGCTATGCTGGGCACAAAATGACAAACGGATAACTACGATGAATAGCACCTGGGTTAAACATGCCATCAGCGAAATAAATGCCGACTATCAGCGCTCGGCAGACACCCACTTGATCCGCCTGCCTCTGCCCGGATTTCCCGGCATTCAGCTTTACCTGAAGGATGAAAGCACCCATCCTACCGGCAGCCTGAAGCATCGCCTGGCGCGTTCACTCTTTTTATACGGTTTATGTAACGGCTGGATTAAAGAAGGCACCACGATTATTGAATCGTCGTCCGGATCAACTGCCGTCTCCGAAGCCTACTTTGCCCGCCTGTTGGGTCTGCCGTTTATCGCCGTGATGCCTTCCTGCACGGCGAAACGTAAAGTCGAACAGATCGAATTTTACGGCGGACGCTGCCACTTTGTGGAAAGCGCCTGCGAAATCTATGCGGCCTCCGAAATGCTGGCTCGCGAACTAAATGGTCACTATATGGACCAGTTTACCTTCGCCGAGCGCGCCACCGACTGGCGCGGCAATAATAACATTGCGGACAGCATTTACCGCCAGATGACCCACGAGCCGCATCCTGTCCCCTCTTACATTGTCATGAGCGCGGGCACGGGCGGAACCTCCGCCACCATCGGACGTTATATCCGCTGTCAGGGTTATGATACGCAGCTGATGGTGGTTGACCCGCAAAACTCGGTGTTCCTCGATTACTGGCAATCCCGCGATGCCAGCCTGCGCAGCCCCGTGGGGAGCAAGATCGAAGGGATTGGTCGCCCGCGCGTCGAACCCTCGTTCATTCCGGACGTTGTGGATGAGATGCTCCGCGTGCCGGACGCCGCCAGCGTCGCGACGGCGCACTGGCTGGAGACACAGCTTGGCCGTAAAGTCGGAGCCTCTACCGGCACCAATATGTGGGGCGCGCTACAGCTGGCCGCGAGGATGCGCGAAGAAGGCCGTACCGGCTCTGTCGTCACGCTGCTGTGCGACAGCGGGGAGCGCTACCTGGACACCTATTACAACGCAGAATGGGTGCAGGCCAATATTGGCGATGTCGAACCGTGGAAAGCGCAGATTTCGCAGCTGGTGAAATAAAAAAAAAGCCAGGCTTTAGCCTGGCTTGCTGGAAGGGTCTCACTATTCGGGGGAATATGGGAGGTTATTTTTGTCCAGCCAATGCGTCAAAAAATGGGACACCGCTTCGTTACGACAGTGTCCGATAACCGGTAAATGCGGGAGCGCGGCGATAAGTTGCGGCATCGCGTTCCCCATAATCAACCCACGGCCCACGCTGCTCAGCATCTCGTGGTCGTTCATGGCGTCACCAAAGGCCATACAGTCCTGCATCGTCAGCCCCAGATGATCGCTCAACACCGCCAGCGCAGATCCTTTGTTACAGCCCACCGGCAGCACTTCAAGGCAGTCCACCGCCGAGAAAGTCAGGTGCGCCCGGTCGCCCAGCGCCTCGTTAAGCTGAATACGCAGACGGCAGAGATCGTCGTGATCGCCACAGAAGCAGATCTTGGTCACCTTGTGTGCCGGAATGCGGCGCAAATCGATAAGCTGATATTTAAAGCCGCTGTAAACGTGAGCGTGCAGCAAGGCCGGGATCTCACGCCCGGTAAACCAGCCTTCATCATTGAAAACATGCACGCTGGCCTGCGTATCCCAGGTGCTGTGCAGGACAATGTCCGCCACTTCCGGGTTCAGATCCTGACGGTGCAGCACATCGCCGTCGACGGAGTGAATGCGCGTCCCGTTGCCGGTGATCAGGAACGCATCGAGGGCAAATGTCCCCAGCAGATGGCGCATCTCCAGCACATGACGACCAGTGGCAAACGTCAGGGTGACTTCACGCTCGCGCAGGCGCTTAAGTGTGTTCAGGGTTTTCTCCCCTAAACGGTGATCCGGCATTAACAGCGTGCCGTCCATATCAAATGCAGCGAGCCGAGCCATGATTACTCCCGAAATGTGATGCGGTTAACTTGTGCATCAGTATTACGTGAGATATACGGAAGTAATAGTGAATAGATGATAATTATTGTTCCGGGTTTTTCATGCGCCAGCTTAATCGTCTTAACCAGTATCAGCGTCTGTGGCACCCCTCCGCCGGCGCACCGCAGCAGGTGACCATCAGCGAGCTTGCCAGCCGCTGCTTTTGCAGCGAGCGACATGTTCGCACCCTGCTGCGCCAGGCGCAGGAGGCGGGCTGGTTAAGCTGGCACGCCCGCTCCGGACGAGGTAAGCGTGGGGAATTACGCTTTCACGTCACCCCGGACTCGTTGCGTAATACGATGATGGAAGAGGCCCTGAAAAGTGGACAGCAGCACAACGCGCTGGAGCTGGCCCAGCTCGCGCCTGAAGATTTGCGATCGCTGCTGCATCCGTTTATGGGCGGGCAGTGGCAGAACGATACGCCGACGCTGCGTATTCCCTACTATCGCTCGCTGGAGCCGCTTCAGCCGGGGTTTCTCCCTGGCCGGGCGGAGCAGCATCTGGCGGGACAGGTATTCTCTGGTTTGACGCGTTTTAATGGAAACAGCAGTGAACCCACGGGCGATCTGGCGCATCACTGGGAAGTCTCTGCTGACGGCCTGCGCTGGCATTTCTACATTCGCTCCACCCTGCACTGGCATAACGGCGATAAAATAGAGACGGCACAGCTCCGGCAAAGCCTGACGGCGCTGTTATCGCAGCCCGGCATGGGCACGCTTTTCCGCAGCGTCTTACGTATCGAAACCACGCATCCGCAGTGCCTGACGTTTATTCTCCATCAACCTGACTACTGGCTGGCGCACAGGCTGGCAACCTACTGTAGCCGTCTGGCGCATCCCTATTACCCCGTGGTGGGCAGCGGTCCCTTTCGGCTGAGCGTTTTTGAGCCTGAACTGGTGCGTCTGGAAAGCCACGAGCAGTATCACCTTGGCCATCCGTTGCTTAAGGCTATCGAGTACTGGATCACGCCCCAGCTTTTTGACTACAGTCTGGGCACCAGCTGTCGCCACCCGGTGCAAATCGCCATTGGCGAGGCCGACGAGCTGGCCAGCCTGCGGCTGGTGAGTAACAGCACCAGTCTGGGTTTCTGCTACCTCACGCTGAAACAGAGCCCGCGTCTGAGCGAACTTCAGGCAAAGCGGCTGATTAATATCATTCATCTCTCAACGCTGCTGCACACGCTTCCCCTGAACGAAGGGCTCATCACCCCTACCGAGGAACTGCTTCCCGGCTGGGCGATCCCCCAATGGCCTGATTTAACCGACGTTGCGCTGCCAGAGGCATTGACGCTGGTCTACCACCTGCCGGTTGAGCTTCACACCATGGCCAGCCAGTTAAAAGCATACCTTGCGCGGCAGGGTTGTGAATTGACCGTCATCTTTCACGACGCCAAAACGTGGGACGGGTGCCAGCAGCTTGCCGATGCAGACATCATGATGGGAGACAGACTGATTGGCGAAGCGCCAGCGTACACGCTTGAGCAGTGGCTCCGCTGCGATGCGCTCTGGCCGCATCTGCTGAGCGCACCGGCATACGCCCATTTGCAGGCCACGCTGGATGCGGTGCAGACGCAGGCCGACGAGCGTGACCGACACGCAGGACTTCAGGCTATATTCAGCCGGTTAATGGAGTCAGCCGTCCTGACGCCGCTCTTTAACTACCAGTATCAAATCAGCGCGCCTCCGGGCGTCAACGGCATACGCCTTAACACTCGCGGCTGGTTTGACTTCACCGAAGCCTGGCTTCCTCCCCCAAACGCGTGAAGAAGCTGGTCGCCGCTTTAGCCAGGCGTTAACATGACGCTTTTACTGTAACTGTCGAGATGATCTATGAAACGTGCCGTCGTCGTGTTCAGCGGAGGACAAGATTCCACCACCTGCCTGATTCAGGCGCTTCACCAGTATGATGAAGTGCACTGCGTCACTTTTGATTATGGTCAGCGTCATCGCGCTGAAATCGATGTCGCTCGTGAACTGGCTCTCAAACTGGGCGCCCGCGCTCATAAAGTGCTGGACGTCACGCTGTTGAATGAACTGGCCGTCAGCAGCCTCACCCGCGACAGCATTCCGGTGCCTGATTACGAACCGGATGCCAGCGGCATTCCGAACACCTTCGTACCGGGCCGCAACATTCTCTTCCTGACCCTGACGGCGATCTATGCCTACCAGGTGAAAGCCGAAGCGGTGATCACGGGCGTGTGTGAGACGGACTTCTCTGGCTACCCGGACTGTCGGGATGAATTCGTGAAAGCACTCAATCACGCCGTCGATCTGGGAATGGCAAAAGAGACCCGCTTCGAAACGCCGCTGATGTGGCTGGATAAGGCTGAAACCTGGGCGCTCGCCGACTACTGGGGCAAGCTGGATGTTGTTCGCAACGAGACCCTGACCTGCTACAACGGCATTAAAGGGGACGGCTGCGGGCAGTGTGCCGCCTGTAACCTGCGCGCGAACGGTCTGAATCATTACCTTGCGGATAAAGCGGGCGTGATGGCCGCAATGCAGAAAAAGACCGGGCTGAAATAAGGGCTACCTGACCGTGCTGTCGAACAGTTTTACACCGGCAGCACGGGTGATCTTCATCAGTGTAGTCAGCGTTGGGTTACCATTTTCGGACAGGGTGCGGTATAGCTGCTGACGTGAAAGCCCCGCTTTGGCTGAAATCTCTCCGATACCGCCGCGCGCTTCGATAACGCGTCTGAGGGCAATCAAATAGGCTGGGATCCCCTGGTCTTCGTAAATTTCATCCAGTGCAATTTGCAGATAGAGTTGCGCGTAAGAAGGATTTTTGCGCAGCATTTTGACTACAGCTTCATCATGGCTGACGGTACTTGAGAATTTTCGCTCACTTTTGCTCATGGGGTTTATCCTTATGATGATCTTTCCAGTAGTCTATTGCCAGCATCACATCCGCTTTCTGGCTCTTTTTGTCACCGCCGATCAGCAATAATAAGATTTCCCGATGCTGGACTGCAAAATAGACTCGATAACCGGGACCACAATCAACCTTCAACTCCCAGACACCCTCTCTGAGATAACGGTAATCGCCAAAATTCCCCTTCTCCGCGCGGTCGATTCGCAGAAGGATCCGAAACGCCAGCTCCGGATCCTTTCGTCTCAACTTTGCTACCCAATCCTCAAACGGTATTTTTCCGTCGCGGGTTCGGTAACGTTTAACAACGTAGTCCCTGTTCATGATTTTATCCCTGAAAACCCTTTTTGTCTTTTATAAAAGACAAAAATTTACGCGATCATCAGCTCCAGCTTTTCGCGCAACTCCCCTTCCAGCGGCAACGCTTTCTGGGTTTTGAGATCGATACAGACAAAAGTGATCAGCGCATCGGCCACCACCTGCCCTTCTGGCTCCAGCGTAACGACCTGGCTCAATACACCACTTTTGCCATTCAGTTGTTGGACCTCACTCGTCACGGTGAGCACATCCCCCAGCACAGCCGGGCGGCGGTAGTTAATGTTGATGTTGACGACCACAAACGCGATGTTGTGTGCGGTCAGCCACTGGAAGCTTTCGCTGTTCTCCAGGCCGTCCCAGCGCGCCTCTTCAAGAAATTCAAGGTAGCGGGCGTTATTGACGTGCTGGTAAACATCGAGGTGATAACCACGGACTTTGATTTGTGTCTGCATAGCGCAATAGCCTTTAGTTGTT
The DNA here is from genome assembly GCF_048283985.1 of Enterobacter cloacae complex sp. 6730903. Classification (NCBI taxonomy): domain Bacteria; kingdom Pseudomonadati; phylum Pseudomonadota; class Gammaproteobacteria; order Enterobacterales; family Enterobacteriaceae; genus Enterobacter; species Enterobacter cloacae complex sp. 6730903. Next base: position 140,127 of record NZ_JBLVXX010000003.1, read on the forward strand.
ATAGGTTCAGAGGTCATAACTGGTATGACCTCTTTATCCTGGCAAATTTTTGCCGCAGTGCAAGTGATTACGCGATTACAGCGTCAGGTGTGCGAGATTGCGCTCAACCAGCGCGCTGCCCATACCCGGCACCTGCTTGAGATCGTCAAGGGTTTTGAAAGGACCATACTCTTCACGATAGCTGACGATGGCCTGCGCTTTTTTGAGGCCCACGCCATTCATTACGCGGGCAAGATCGTCCGCAGAGGCAGTATTGATACTGACCCGCGTACCCTCGACCTCAATGGCTTTCGTGCTGGCCGTCGCGTTGGCTTTAACCTGACCTTGTGACGTTGCATCGGCCTGAGTTTGTGCAGCCTGGGCTTTAGCCGAGGGGGACGCCGCCAGCGCGCCCGCACTCATCCCGGAAGTGGCAATCGCCAGGGTAATTAACAGTGCTTTGATTCCACATTTCATGCTGTTTTCTCCTTGTTTGTTGACAGCCACGCCACGATAACCGCACGTGAAAACCGGGACAAACAGCAGATTGCAGAAATGGAAAAGGCCGCGAAAGCGGCCTTTAGTTTTTGCAGAGCGTTACGAAAATCTGCGAGCAGATACGTAATTATTGCTCCTGAGTGACCACATCACCCAGCTTGATTTTGGCTTCTTTACGCAGGTTGCTCATCAACGCTTCGAAAGCAATCTGGGCATTGTTCTGGGTAATTCCCTGAACCATGGCCTTCTTCTGCGCGTCTGGCAGCGTGCCGGCTTTCACTTCATCCAGCGCCAGAACCACCACGTTACCCTGCATATCGGTCGTGGTGCCAAAGACAGGTTTGTCTTTCGCCGGCAGGCTCAGGCCAAAGGCCGCCTGGCTGACAGGATCCTGACCGGTACGGCTCAGCGTTTTTGCTTCGCCAAAGCTCAGGCCAGCCGCTTTCAGCGCATCGTTCTTACCGGCTTTCAGGTCGGCCAGAATTTTCTCTGCATCCAGTTTTGCCTGCTGTGCCGCTTTGTTGTGTTTGACCAGCGCCACCACCTGATCTTTCACTTCCGCCAGGGGCTTCACTGCCTCGGCTTTGTGCTCGCTGACGCGCAGTACGAACGCTCGGTCACCATCAACGGTAATGATGTCTGAGTTGCTGCCCGGCGTACCGTTCTCACCGACCAGACCACCATTGAAAATGGCATCTGAAACTGGTTTGAAGTTCAGTTCTTCCGGCAGGTTTTCGTGGCTGAACCAGCCCGTCTCAACCGCTTTAACGCCAGCAGCCTGCTCAGCGCCCGCCAGTGATTCGTTGTCATTGCTTGCGGCATCGCTCACTTTCTGTTGCAGAGCATAGAAGGCGTCCAGCGCTTTCTCCTGCTTCACTTTCGCGGCGATATCATCACGAACGTCAGCCAGCGGCTTGGTTTTCGCCGCCACAACATCGTCCAGACGCGCCACCAGGAAACCAACGGAGGATTTGATTACACCAGACAGTTGGCCTTTCTCTTTCAGGCCTGCATTTTTCAGCTCGTCCGGGGTAGTAGACTCTTCCAGCCAGCCCATATCACCGCCGTTTTTGGCAGAAATAATGTCGGTGGATTTTGCTTTCGCTAAGGTGGCGAAATCAGCGCCTTTGTTCAGCTCGTCCAGCACGGCTTTCGCTTCTGCTTCCGTTTTGGTCTGGATCACGCTGTAACGGTTACGCTGCGGCTGAGTGAACTGATCCTGATGCTGGTCGTAATAAGACTGGATCTCGGCGTCAGTCGCGTTTTCCTGCATTGCAGCTGCATCCAGCTTGATATAGCTTACGCGGAACTGTTCCGGAGAGATGAAGTTGTTCTTGTTTTGCTCGTAGTAAGCATTAACTTCAGCGTCACTGACCTGCTGTTTCGCTGCCAGTGCGTTGACATCAATTGTCGCTTCACGCACCACGCGTTGCTGCGCCACCAGTGCCGCCAGCTCTTCAGTTTCGCCTTTCAGCATGAAATCGGTGCCCACCACCGCGTTGATCAGCTGTTGCGTGGTCAACTGGTTACGCAGCGCCTGAGCGTACTGGTCAGCCGTCATACCCATCTGGTTAACAATGCTGTTGTAACGCGCGTTGTCGAACTTCCCATTAGACTGGAAAGCCTGCGTTGAGAAGATGGCTTTTTTAACCTGCTCATCGCTGATGCCCAGACCGAGGCTTTTCGCGTACTGATCCAGCAGCGCCTCGTCAATAAGGCGGTTCAGCGTCTGCTGACGCAGGTTTTTCATATAGCCTTCGTTGGCTGCAAGTTCAGAGTATTGGTCGCCCAGCTGTTGCTGCATGCGGTTACGTTCACCAGCAAAAGCGTTCTCGAACTGCCCACGGCTAATTTCCTGGCCATTCACTTTTGCGGCGTAGTTCGCGCCACCGCCGATGAGGTAACTACTCACACCGGTCAATATGAACGACACGATAATGATACCGAAAATAATCTTGAGCACGAGACTGTTAGCAGCCGTGCGTAAGCTGTCCATCATGGTGTAACAACACTCCGCTGTAGGTGACTGGTTACCTGACGCTGACGGAAAATCCTGACCGTCGCGCGTAAAGGCGTATTGTGACAAGAAAACAGGGCAATTGTCAGCCCACAACTCGCATAAACTCGCACAAATCAGGTCTGGACAAACAAAAAAGGCACATCAAACGATGCGCCCTTGTACTTTTCAGCTTCCCTGGAGCGGGAAAGCAATCAGTTTACTGCGTCTTTCAGCGCTTTACCTGCACGGAAACCCGGCACTTTAGCGGCAGCAATGGTGATCTCTTTGCCGGTCTGAGGGTTGCGGCCAGTACGGGCTGCACGCTCTTTAACCGCAAAAGTACCGAAGCCTACCAGTGCAACGTCGTCCCCAGCTTGCAGAGATTCAGTAACAGAAGCAATTAAAGCATCTAAAGCACGTCCCGCTGCAGCTTTAGAAATATCAGCACCCGCAGCAATTTTGTCAATCAGTTGAGATTTATTCACTGTTCTCTTCCTCTCTTTATAATTTATATCGCACCTGAATCCTTCACAGCGCGACCGCGCAGCAGTTATATCAGTCCTGCTATGACCTTACAACACCCGTTGTTGATGGCTAACCCAATCAGCAATCTAAATTAGCTATACAAAAAAAGGCTGGCAAGTACGAAATGACTTACCAGCCTTGTTTTTATTGGCGCTCTTTGCGCGAGGTCACTATTTTGCGGTTACAACCTGCATTCCGGACGGTTCATTTTGCAGTGCGAGAGTCAGAACTTCCTCAATGCGTTTCACCGGATGGATCTGCAAATCGGCAATAACGTTGTCCGGAATCTCTTCCAGATCGCGTTTATTCTCGTAAGGGATCAATACGGTTTTGATCCCACCCCGGTGGGCCGCCAGCAGTTTTTCTTTTAACCCGCCGATAGGCAGTACCTGACCACGCAGCGTAATTTCACCGGTCATGGCCACATCAGCACGAACCGGGTTCCCTGTCAGGCAGGAAACCAGCGCCGTACACATGGCAATACCCGCGCTTGGGCCATCTTTCGGCGTCGCCCCTTCCGGAACGTGAACGTGAATGTCGCGTTTTTCGTAGAAATCCGGGTTGATACCCAGTTTTTCCGCGCGCGCGCGCACCACGGTCAGCGCCGCCTGGATGGACTCCTGCATCACTTCACCCAGTGAACCGGTGTAGGTCAGCTTGCCTTTGCCCGGGACACAGGCGGTTTCGATGGTCAGCAGATCGCCACCCACTTCCGTCCATGCCAGACCGGTCACCTGGCCAACGCGGTTTTCGTTATCCGCGCGACCATAGTCGAAGCGCTGAACGCCCAGGTACGCATGCAGATTGTCGCCGTTAATCACGATGTGCTTCAGGCTCTTATCCAGCAGCAGCTGTTTCACCGCCTTACGGCACAGCTTAGAGATCTCACGCTCGAGGCTACGCACGCCCGCTTCACGGGTGTAGTAACGAATAATGCCAACAATGGCGCTGTCCTCAACGGTCAGCTCGTTAGCCTTCAGCGCGTTACGCTCAATCTGCTTCGGCAGCAGGTGCTGTTTAGCAATGTTCAGCTTCTCGTCTTCGGTATAACCGGAGAGACGGATCACTTCCATACGGTCCAGCAGCGGCGCAGGAATGTTCATGGAGTTGGAGGTCGCCACGAACATCACGTCGCTCAGGTCGTAGTCGACTTCCAGATAGTGATCGCTGAACGCGACGTTCTGCTCTGGATCAAGCACTTCCAGCAGCGCCGACGCCGGATCGCCACGCATGTCTGACGACATTTTGTCGATCTCATCGAGCAGGAACAGCGGGTTTTTGACGCCCACTTTCGCCATCTTCTGGATCAGCTTGCCCGGCATGGAACCAATATAGGTACGACGGTGGCCGCGGATTTCCGCTTCATCACGCACGCCGCCCAGCGCCATACGGATGTACTTACGCCCGGTCGCTTTGGCGATGGACTGGCCCAGAGAGGTTTTACCCACCCCTGGAGGCCCTACCAGGCACAGAATTGGGCCCTTGATTTTGTTCACACGGCTCTGTACCGCGAGGTACTCAAGAATGCGGTCTTTCACGCGTTCCAGGCCGTAGTGGTCGGTATCGAGGATTTCCTGGGCCTGACGCAGGTCTTTTTTGACCTTGCTGCGGGCATTCCACGGAACCTGCACCATCCACTCAATGTAGCCGCGTACAACGGTCGCTTCCGCCGACATCGGAGACATCATTTTCAGCTTTTGCAACTCAGCTTCGGCTTTCTCTTTCGCCTCTTTCGGCATCTTCGCCGCGTCGATCTTACGCTTCAGCGCTTCGTTTTCATCCGGCGCATCGTCCATCTCGCCGAGCTCTTTCTGAATGGCTTTCATTTGCTCGTTCAGATAGTACTCACGCTGCGATTTTTCCATCTGCTTTTTGACGCGGTTGCGAATGCGCTTCTCAACCTGGAGCAGATCGATCTCCGACTCCATCATCGCCATCAGGTATTCCAGACGTTCGTTAACGTCGGACATTTCCAGCACGGACTGTTTGTCAGCCAGCTTCAGCGGCATGTGCGCAGCGATGGTATCCGCCAGACGTGCAGGATCGTCGATGCTGTTCAGCGACGTCAGCACTTCAGGTGGGATTTTCTTATTCAGCTTGATGTAGCCTTCGAACTGGCTGATCGCGGTGCGTACCAGCACTTCCTGTTCGCGCTCATCAAGTTCCGGTGAATCAAGGTACTCTGCCTTCGCAGAGAAGTGCTCGCCATCGTCTGACAGAGTGGTAATACGCGCACGCTGTAAGCCTTCCACCAGCACCTTCACGGTGCCGTCTGGCAGCTTCAGCATCTGCAAAATAGAGGCCACGGTCCCGACGGTGAAAAGATCGTTTACACCCGGCTCATCCGTTGATGCTTCCTTCTGCGCGACCAACATGATTTTTTTATCATGATCCATGGCGGCTTCGAGGCAACGGATAGATTTTTCCCGCCCTACAAATAAGGGTATGACCATGTGCGGATAAACCACCACATCGCGCAACGGCAATACGGGGATTTCAATGCGTTCAGAACGCTCAGGATTCATAGAGCTCTCTCTTAGTTTAGTGTCCGCCAGGTAAACTGGTCATGTAACTGTGCTTCACACAACCATTAACATGTAATCCAGTATATGGGGATGTTTCCCATACATTCAACGCCATGAATACGGAAAAAGTAAAGGGGAGATAAAATCCCCCCTTTTTGATTAACTGATTGTATGAAATGGTGAATTATTCGCCAGATGCCTGCTGCGCTTCCGGTTTACCGTAAATCAGTAACGGCTTGGTCTGGCCACCAATGACGGACTCGTCGATCACAACTTTTTCGACGTCTTCCATAGAAGGAAGATCGTACATCGTGTCGAGCAATGCTGCTTCTACAATAGAACGCAGGCCACGGGCACCGGTTTTACGCGCCATCGCTTTCTTGGCAATCGCGTCCAGCGCTTCGTCACGGAACTCCAGCTCAACGCCTTCCAGATTAAACAGCGCCTGATACTGCTTGGTCAGCGCGTTTTTCGGCTCTTTCAGGATCTGAATCAGCGCGTCTTCGCTCAGTTCGTTCAGGGTCGCCACAACCGGCAGACGGCCGATAAATTCCGGAATCAAACCGAATTTGATCAGATCTTCCGGCTCAACCTGCGCCAGCAGCTGGCCTTCGTTTGGTTTTTCAGACGTGGCTTTCACCGTTGCGCCAAAACCAATGCCGGAGCCGGTTTCCACACGGTGAGAGATCACTTTATCCAGGCCTGCAAACGCACCACCGCAGATAAACAGGATCTTGGAGGTATCAACCTGCAAGAATTCCTGCTGCGGATGTTTACGCCCACCCTGCGGTGGAACAGCCGCAACCGTACCTTCGATCAGCTTCAGCAGCGCCTGCTGCACGCCCTCGCCCGAGACGTCACGGGTGATCGACGGGTTGTCTGATTTACGGGAGATTTTGTCGATCTCATCGATATAGACGATCCCGCGCTGGGCTTTCTGTACGTCGTAATCGCACTTCTGGAGCAGCTTCTGGATAATATTTTCAACGTCTTCACCCACATAACCGGCTTCGGTCAGGGTGGTGGCATCCGCCATGGTGAACGGAACATCCAGCAGGCGCGCCAGCGTTTCCGCCAGCAGGGTTTTACCAGAACCCGTAGGCCCGATCAGCAGAATGTTACTTTTGCCCAGCTCTACGCCATTGCTGGTATCGCCGTTACGCAGACGTTTGTAGTGGTTGTATACCGCCACCGCCAGCACTTTTTTCGCCTGCTCCTGACCAATGACATAGTCGTCCAGGTGGTGGCGAATCTCGTGTGGCGTTGGTAACGCGCTGCGCTCACGGTGCGGCGCGACTTCTTTAATCTCTTCGCGAATGATGTCGTTACATAAATCGACGCATTCGTCGCAGATATACACGGACGGCCCGGCAATCAGTTTACGCACTTCATGCTGGCTTTTGCCGCAAAAAGAGCAGTACAGCAGTTTGCCCGAACCATCTTTGCGTTTATCTGTCATGAGTCCAAACCTCTTTTTAAGTTCTATGTGCCGCACATGACGACGCAAATGCCATTCTCAGACGCAAGCTGCTTACAGGCAACGTGCCGCCCTACCTTAGTATAGCGGCACACTCGCGTCGCGGGCATCAATTACGATGGGTCAAAATGGAGTCGACTAAGCCGTACTCAACTGCCTCTGGTGCAGAGAGGAAGCGATCGCGCTCGGTATCGCGCTCGATCTGCTCGAGAGGTTGACCCGTATGCTGCGCCATAAGTTCATTCATGCGCGCTTTTACTTTCAGAATTTCTCGGGCGTGGATTTCAATATCCGTCGCCTGGCCCTGGTAACCACCCAGCGGCTGGTGAATCATCACGCGGGAGTTAGGCAGGCAGAAACGCTTACCTTTCGCCCCTGCGGTTAACAGGAAAGCCCCCATGGACGCCGCCTGACCCATACAGATGGTGCTGACATCCGGCTTGATGAATTGCATGGTGTCGTAAATAGACATGCCCGCCGTAATCACACCGCCCGGCGAGTTGATGTACAGGTAAATGTCTTTTTCCGGGTTTTCCGCTTCCAGGAACAGCATCTGCGCCACGATCAGGTTAGCCATATGGTCTTCCACCTGGCCGGTCAGAAAGATAACGCGTTCCTTGAGCAGACGGGAATAGATATCGAAAGAACGCTCACCGCGTGAGGTCTGTTCAATAACCATTGGCACCAGCGCCATATGGGGTGCAAAGTTATCTCGTTCGCCACTGTATGACATTTCCGTCTCCTGGTTCAAAATTGAAAACACCTGCTGTACTGATTGTAACCTTATGGACGGATTATCAGCCAGTCTCAATCATCGTGATTACATACTAATGGGGGTCGCCATGCCCTATTTCAAGCATAACAACGTTTTGTTGTAACGCTAACACTGAAAGGGCGTTTTAGCACCCTTCCAGGACTAAAGCTGTGATAAAAAAAACCCGTCGCCGGAGGGCAACGGGTTTTTTGTTCAAACTTTAAACCGTTGGGGCGAAATTACGCCTGCTGGTTCATCAGTTCGGTGAAAGAGGTCTCTTTTTCGGTCACTTTCGCTTTCGCCAGTACCGCTTCAACAGCCTGCTCTTCCAGCGCGACGTTGCGCATGTTGTCCATCAGCTCTTTGTTCTTACCGTAGAACTCGATCACTTCTGATGGATCTTCGTATGCAGAAGCCATCTCTTCGATCAGGCCTTTCACACGCTCTTCGTCAGCTTTCAGCTCGTGGGTACGAATCACTTCGCCCAGCAGCAGGCCAACAACAACGCGACGTTTCGCTTGCTCTTCGAACAGCTCGCGTGGCAGTTCCATCGCTTGCTGCTGGTTGCCACCGAAGCGCTGTGCAGCCTGACGGCGCAGAACGTCGATTTCGCTGTCGATCAGGGCAGCAGGAACGTCGATGTCGTTCGCTTTCACCAGACCTTCAATCGCCTGAGACTTCACGCGGTTACGTACAGCGCCGTTCAGCTCGCGCTCCATGTTTTTACGCACTTCGGTACGCAGGCCCGCAACAGAACCATCTTCCACGCCGAAACGCTTGATGAATTCTTCAGTCAGTTCTGGCAGTTCGCGCTCTTCCACTTTCTTCAGGTTGATAACGAACTTCGCTGCTTTACCTTTCAGGTTTTCAGCGTGGTATTCTTCAGGGAAGGTCACGTCGATGGTGAACTCTTCGCCCGCTTTGTGGCCTTTGATACCGTCTTCGAAGCCTGGGATCATACGACCCTGGCCCATCGCCAGTACGAAATCAGACGCTTTACCGCCTTCGAACTCTTCGCCGTCTACAGAACCGGTGAAGTCGATGGTTACGCGGTCTTCCGCGTCAACAGCGCCTTCTTTCTCTTTCCAGTTCGCCTGCTGCTTACGCAGGGTATCCAGCATGCCGTCAACGTCTTCGTCGGTCACGGAAACGATCGGTTTTTCAACTTCGATAGATTCCAGACCTTTCAGCTCAACTTCCGGGTACACTTCGAACTCTACGGAGTAGGTGAAGTCTTCGCCCTGCTTGTATTCGCCTGGAACGTAGTTCGGCGCGCCGGCTGGATTGATTTTTTCTTTGATGATCGCGTCGATAAAGTTGCGGCTCATCAGTTCACCCAGCACATCCTGACGCACGGAAGCGCCATAACGCTGAGCAACAACATTCATTGGTACTTTGCCCTTGCGGAAGCCGTCAATACGTACTTTTTTTGCTACGTTGACCAGCTCGCTTTTCACAGCAGTTTCGATGCTGTCAGCAGCGATAGTAATCGTTACACGGCGGCCAAGGCCTTGAGTGGTTTCAACTGAAACTTGCATCTTGTTACCTCAAAAAAATCACAGTGCTCGGTCAACTCTGAATCTGTCTGTTATACCGGGATGCTCTCTTATGTGCAGATTCACATTCCCTGTCGCCAGAATCATCCCGAAGACATTCAATAAGACGCGGCATTATAGCGGCATCACTTAGGTGAGTCGAGAACGGTTGGAGCATGTTGCTGCGGCTTTTTTCACACTTTAAGGCTATTTTTAGCCTTAAAAACGCGCCATCCGCTCAAAAATCAGACAAAACAAAACGGCCCGAAGGCCGTCTTGACGAAATCTGTAAGCAACATACTGGAAAAACTCCGGCGGTTGCAAATCCGATTTATCAGGCGATGGAGCCTGCACCCCGACAAGGCGGTGATGCGAATACCGTATCCTGTAGCCCTTCCCATTCCTTAATGGTGTAGGTATGCAGCGCCAGCGCATGTACGGTTGTGGAGAGTTCTTCCGTCAAGGTGCTGTAGATCAAGCGGTGTCGGTTCAGGAAACGTTCTCCCGTGAAGCGATCCCTGACCAGAACCACTTTAAAGTGGCTTTCAGAACCTGCCGGCACGTTATGACGATAGCTTTCGTCGACAACTTCGAGAAACACAGGGTTGAACGCTGCCCTTAATTTTTCTTCTATCTGTTCACGTATCATCATGAAATCACTCCTCCGACAACGCTAAGATGTCACCCATCCCTTTAAATATTAGCCGCTTTTACCGGTTCCATTACACCTTGACAACAAATATTTAGCTTTCGTCTGATTTTCTCATCCAAACGAATGAAGTTCACTATGTGGTTCATACGTTTTGTCCCTTACAGGCAGAGAAAAGCGGAAAGGTGGTCAGTTTTCGGACAAGGCGATGAATTTACATGCGTTGACCACTTCCCCTGGCCGTTGGCGATGTTATGATGGCGGCAATTTTTCTCTCTTTGCTTACGATTCGTTGAGAACCCGAAAATGTTAAAAAAACTCTTCTTTCCGTTGGTAGCACTCTTTATGCTCGCCGGCTGCGCGACTCCGCCGACGACCATTGACGTTTCACCAAAAATTACCCTGCCTCAGCAGGATCCAAGCCTGATGGGCGTCACGGTCAGCATTAATGGCGCCGATCAGCGTCAGGACCAGGCGCTGGCGAAAATGACTCGCGACAACCAGCAGGTCACGCTGACCGCCTCCCGCGACCTGCGCTTCCTGTTGCAGGAAGTGCTGGAGAAACAGATGACCTCCCGTGGCTACATGATTGGCCCAAGCGGCGCGGTTGATCTGCAAATCATCGTGAACAACCTGTACGCTGACGTCTCCCAGGGTAACGTTCGCTACAACATTGCGACCAAAGCCGATATCGCCATCATCGCTACCGCGAAGAACGGCAACAAAATGAACAAAAACTACCGTGCAAGCTATTCCGTTGAAGGCGCATTCCAGGCCTCCAACAAAAATATCGCTGACGCGGTTAACAGCGTGCTGACTGACACCATTGCCGACATGGCACAGGACACCAGCATTCACGACTTCATCAAGCAGAACGCCCGTTAATCCTGCTGACTGACCCGGTGCTTCACCGGGTCAGTTCATAAAAACATGTCCAGTCACTACTTACGTATTTTCCAGCAACCGAAATCAGCTATTCTGCTGATCCTTGGTTTCGCCTCCGGTTTACCCCTTGCGCTCACCTCCGGCACGTTACAGGCGTGGATGACGGTTGAGAACATCGATCTTAAAACCATTGGTTTCTTCTCGCTCGTCGGCCAGGCTTACGTCTTTAAGTTCCTGTGGTCGCCGGTGATGGATCGCTATACCCCACCGTTCCTCGGGCGCCGTCGCGGCTGGTTAGTGATGACGCAGGTGCTGCTGTTGCTGGCCATTGCCGCAATGGGTTTCCTTGAGCCGTCAACACAGCTGCGCTGGATGGCCGCGCTTGCGGTGGTCATCGCCTTCTGCTCCGCTTCGCAGGACATTGTTTTTGACGCCTGGAAGACGGACGTCCTGCCAGCAGAAGAGCGTGGCGCCGGTGCGGCAATCAGCGTGCTTGGCTACCGCCTGGGTATGCTGGTTTCCGGCGGGCTGGCCCTCTGGCTTGCCGATCGCTATCTCGGCTGGCAGGGAATGTACTGGCTGATGGCCGCTCTGCTGATCCCCTGCATTATTGCCACGCTATTCGCGCCTGAACCGAGCGATGTGATTCCGGTCCCCCGCTCGCTGGAGCAGGCCGTCGCCGCACCGCTCCGTGACTTCTTTGGTCGCAATAATGCCTGGCTTATCCTGCTGCTGATTGTCCTTTATAAGCTCGGCGACGCTTTCGCCATGAGTCTGACCACCACCTTCCTGATCCGCGGCGTCGGATTTGATGCGGGCGAGGTTGGCGTGGTGAACAAAACCCTGGGGCTGTTTGCCACGATCGTCGGCGCGCTGTACGGCGGCGTATTGATGCAGCGCCTGTCGCTGTTCCGTGCTCTGCTGATCTTTGGCATCCTTCAGGGCGCATCGAATGCCGGTTACTGGCTGCTGTCGATCACCGACAAGCATATGATCAGCATGGCGACGGCGGTATTTTTTGAAAACCTGTGTGGCGGTATGGGCACTGCGGCATTTGTCGCCCTGCTGATGACGCTGTGCAATAAGTCATTTTCCGCCACCCAGTTTGCGCTGCTCTCTGCCCTTTCTGCCGTCGGTCGCGTATACGTTGGCCCCGTCGCGGGCTGGTTTGTTGAAGCCCACGGCTGGCCGACGTTTTATCTCTTCTCAGTGGTGGCGGCCGTGCCGGGGATTTTATTGCTGCTGGTCTGTCGCCAGACGCTGGAATATACCCAGCGGACGGAACACTTCATGCCGCGCACGGAATATCAGGCTGCCTATCGGTTTGCCCTGCGTCTGCTGATGGCTGGTTGTCTTGCGCTGGTAGTGTGGCTCGCGGTACTCATCATGAATGCGACGACCACCTTGTCGCTTCCTTTTGAAACCCACCTGCTTGATGCTGGCGTGTTTCTCGCCATCGTGGGTATCCTGACCGGTGGGTTGCTGGATTTCATGTCACTGCGGAAAACGCAGATGACATGAAGTAAAAAGCGAAAGGTTATTTCCTGTTGTAATAACGACACGAAATTATAACGGTGAAATAACCGCCATCGGCAAAAAAAATATTTGTTGTTTTGTGCGGGATAGCATTCGGAAATTATTGGAGCTTATTTCGCTACGCTATTTTCCGTTAAACGATTCAGCATTCGAAAGATTGAATTTTCGTTTTTTAGTTGTCTTTTTATTGATAATTAATTGTTAATTATTTGTGTATTTTCCGCAATGGTTATACCAATTGTCCCTTTTGCGGTATGCTGGGACACCCTTTCGTTATAACGCCCACTCCGTGCGGCTTCCCTCGGGAAACGCGACATAATTTGCAACACTTGTGACATGTGCGGCAGAACCCGGTAACACCTTCCTGACACAGGGCTAATGATGTTTACAGTAATGTAACCTTCCCGTAAAATGCCCCCACACTTTAAACGCCACCAGACTCCCGTGGAATTGAGGTCGTTAAATGAGACTCAGGAAATACAATAAAAGTTTGGGATGGTTGTCATTATTCGCAGGCACTGTATTACTCAGTGGCTGCGATTCTGCACTACTAGACCCCAAAGGACAGATTGGACTGGAACAACGTTCATTGATACTGACGGCTTTCGGCCTGATGTTGATTGTGGTTATTCCTGCCATCTTGATGGCTGTTGGTTTCGCCTGGAAGTATCGTGCGAGCAATAAAGATGCGAAGTATAGCCCTAACTGGTCACACTCCAATAAAGTGGAAGCTGTGGTCTGGACGGTACCTATTCTGATCATCCTGTTCCTTGCTGTACTGACCTGGAAAACCACTCACGCACTTGAGCCGAGCAAACCGCTGGTTCACGATGAAAAACCTATTACCATTGAAGTGGTCTCCATGGACTGGAAATGGTTCTTCATCTATCCAGAACAGGGCATTGCTACCGTGAATGAAATCGCCTTCCCGGCGAACACTCCGGTTCAGTTCAAAGTGACCTCCAACTCCGTAATGAACTCCTTCTTCATCCCACGTCTGGGCAGCCAGATTTACGCGATGGCCGGTATGCAGACTAACCTGCACCTGATCGCGAATGAAGCAGGCACCTACGACGGTATCTCCGCCAGCTATAGTGGCCCGGGCTTCTCGGGTATGAAGTTCAAAGCTATCGCTACGCCAGACCGCGCGACTTTCGACCAGTGGGTTGCAAAAGCGAAGCAGTCTCCAAACACCATGTCTGACATGGCGGCGTTCGAAAAAGTGGCTGCACCTAGCGAATACAACAAGGTGGAGTACTTCTCTAACGTGAAACCGAATCTGTTCAAAGACGTTATTGGCAAATTTATGGATCACGGCATGAGCATGGACATGACCCAGCCTGAAGGCGAGCACAACACGCACCAGGGTATGGAAGGCATGAACATGAGCCACGCGGAAACCGCTCACTAAGGGGCCGAGGAAGAAAATGTTCGGAAAATTGACACTGGATGCAGTGCCCTACCATGAACCGATTATTATGGTTACGGTGGCTGCAATTATCATTGGTGGCGCGGCCTTAGTTGGCCTGATCACTTACTTCGGTAAGTGGAGCTACCTGTGGAATGAGTGGCTGACTTCGGTTGACCACAAAAAACTCGGTATCATGTACTGCATCGTCGGTATCGTCATGTTAATTCGTGGCTTTGCGGATGCAATCATGATGCGTAGCCAGCAGGCGCTTGCGTCTGCGGGCGAAGCCGGCTTCCTGCCGCCGCACCACTACGATCAGATCTTTACCGCCCACGGCGTTATCATGATCTTCTTCGTGGCGATGCCGCTGGTAATTGGTCTGATGAACGTGGTCGTTCCGCTGCAAATCGGCGCGCGCGACGTTGCGTTCCCGTTCCTGAACAACCTGAGCTTCTGGTTCACGGTTGTCGGCGTTATCCTGGTTAACCTGTCACTGGGTGTGGGCGAATTTGCTCAGACCGGCTGGCTGGCCTATCCGCCGCTGTCGGGAATTGAGTACAGTCCGGGCGTGGGCGTTGACTACTGGATTTGGGCGCTTCAGCTCTCCGGTGTCGGTACCACCCTGACCGGTATCAACTTCTTCGTGACCATCCTGAAGATGCGTGCACCAGGAATGACGATGTTCAAGATGCCAGTATTTACCTGGGCATCTCTGTGCGCCAACGTCCTGATTATCGCGTCGTTCCCAATTCTGACCGTCACCATCGCGCTGCTGACCCTGGATCGCTATCTGGGTACCCATTTCTTCACGAATGATATGGGTGGCAACATGATGATGTACATCAACCTGATTTGGGCCTGGGGTCACCCGGAAGTGTACATCCTGGTTCTGCCGGTGTTCGGTGTGTTCTCCGAAATCGCGGCAACCTTCTCGCGTAAACGTCTGTTTGGTTACACCTCTCTGGTGTGGGCAACCGTATGTATTACCGTTCTGTCGTTCATCGTCTGGCTGCACCACTTCTTCACCATGGGTGCGGGCGCCAACGTAAACGCCTTCTTCGGTATTACCACCATGATTATCGCGATCCCGACCGGGGTTAAGATCTTCAACTGGCTGTTCACCATGTACCAGGGCCGTATCGTGTTCCACTCAGCCATGCTGTGGACCATCGGCTTCATCGTGACCTTCTCCGTAGGTGGGATGACCGGCGTACTGCTGGCGGTACCGGGTGCTGACTTCGTTCTGCACAACAGTCTGTTCCTGATTGCGCACTTCCATAACGTTATCATCGGTGGCGTGGTCTTCGGCTGCTTCGCTGGTGTGACCTACTGGTGGCCAAAAGCGTTCGGTTTCACCCTGAACGAAAAATGGGGTAAACGCGCGTTCTGGTTCTGGATCATCGGCTTCTTCGTGGCGTTTATGCCGCTGTACGTGCTGGGCTTCATGGGGATGACCCGTCGTCTGAGCCAGCAGATCGATCCGCAGTTCCACCCAATGCTGATGATTGCAGCGGGCGGCGCAGCGCTGATTGCCTGCGGTATTCTGTGCCAGCTGATTCAGTACTACGTGTCTATCCGTGACCGTAACCTGAACCGCGATCTGACCGGTGACCCGTGGGGTGGCCGTACGCTGGAGTGGTCTACCTCTTCTCCACCTCCGTTCTATAACTTTGCCGTAGTGCCGCACATTCACGAGCGTGACGCATTCTGGGAAATGAAAGAAAAAGGTGAAGCGTACAAGCAACCTGAACATTACGAAGAGATCCATATGCCGAAAAACAGCGGTGCAGGCATCGTGATTGCCGCCTTCGCAACGGTATTTGGTTTCGCAATGATCTGGCACATCTGGTGGATGGCGATTGTTGGCTTCGCTGGCATCGTAATCAGCTGGATTGTGAAGAGCTTTGACGAGGACGTGGACTACTACGTACCAGTCCGTGAAGTTGAAAAGCTGGAAAACCAGCATTTTGACGAGATTTCTAAAGCGGGGCTGAAAAATGGCAACTGATACTCTGGCGCACTCAACTGCCCACGCGCATGAACATGCGCACCATGATACAGGACCGACGAAAGTCTTCGGTTTCTGGATCTACCTGATGAGCGACTGCATCCTGTTCTGCTGTCTGTTCGCAACCTATGCCGTTCTGGTGAACGGCACAGCGGGCGGCCCGACCGGTAAGGACATCTTTGAACTGCCGTTCGTTCTGGTTGAAACCGCACTGCTGTTATTCAGCTCCATCACCTACGGCATGGCGGCTATCGCCATGTACAAAAACAACAAGAGCCAGGTTGTCTCCTGGCTGGCGTTGACCTGGCTGTTTGGTGCTGGCTTTATCGGGATGGAAATCTATGAATTCCATCACCTGATCATGGAAGGTTTCGGCCCGGATCGTAGCGGCTTCCTGTCAGCGTTCTTCGCGCTGGTAGGCACCCACGGTCTGCACGTGACCTCGGGTCTGATCTGGATGGCGGTGCTGATGTTCCAGATCTCCCGTCGCGGCCTGACCAGTACTAACCGTACCCGTATTATGTGCCTGAGCCTGTTCTGGCACTTCCTGGACGTGGTATGGATCTGTGTGTTCTCTGTTGTCTATCTGATGGGGGCGATGTAATGAGTCATTCTAACGATCATGGCGCTTCCCACGGCAGCGTAAAAACCTACATGACAGGTTTCATCCTGTCGATCATTCTGACGGTGATCCCGTTCTGGATGGTGATGAACGGTTCTGCATCTAAGCCGGTTATCCTGGGCGCAATCCTGGTGACCGCGGTGATTCAGATTCTGGTGCATCTGGTTTGCTTCCTGCACATGAACACCAAGTCCGATGAAGGCTGGAACATGACGGCCTTTATCTTTACCGTGATTATCATCGCTATCCTGGTAGTCGGTTCCATCTGGATTATGTGGAACCTTAACTACAACATGATGGTTCACTAAGAGCGGCGAGTATGTTTAAGCAATACCTGCAAGTCACGAAACCAGGCATCATCTTTGGCAACCTGATCTCCGTAATCGGAGGGTTCCTGCTGGCCTCTAAGGGCAGCATTGATTACACCCTCTTTATTTACACGCTGGTCGGTGTGTCACTGGTGGTTGCGTCCGGTTGTGTATTTAACAACTACATCGACATGGATATCGACAAGAAGATGGAAAGGACCAAAAATCGGGTGCTGGTTAAAGGCCTGATTGCTCCTTCCGTCTCGCTGGTGTACGCCACCTTGCTGGGTATTGCTGGCTTTATGCTGCTGTGGTTTGGTGCTAACCCGCTGGCCTGCTGGCTGGGGGTGATGGGGTTCGTGGTGTATGTGGGCGTCTACAGCCTGTATATGAAACGTCACTCCGTCTACGGCACGCTGATTGGTTCTCTCTCCGGCGCTGCGCCGCCGGTGATTGGCTACTGCGCCGTCACGAACGAGTTCGACAGCGGTGCGCTGATCCTGCTGGCTATCTTTAGCCTGTGGCAGATGCCGCACTCCTACGCCATCGCGATTTTCCGCTTTAAGGATTATCAGGCGGCGAACATTCCGGTTCTGCCGGTCGTGAAAGGCATTTCGGTTGCCAAAAACCACATCACGCTTTACATCATCGCTTTTGCCGTGGCAACGCTGATGCTCTCTCTGGGCGGTTACGCCGGATATAAATATCTGGTGGTAGCAGCTGCGGTGAGCGTCTGGTGGCTCGGCATGGCCCTGCGCGGTTACAAAGTGGAAGATGACAAGGTCTGGGCTCGCAAGCTGTTTGTGTTCTCGATTGTCGCCATCACCTCCCTGTCCGTGATGATGTCCGTAGACTTCATGGTGCCTGATTCACAAAACCTGCTGACTTACGTCTGGTAAGAAGACTGAAGTAAAAACGCCGGGTTTAACCCGGCGTTTTTTTATGGGTACGGCGTAACCCCTTTCTTTAACAGTATATTGCCGTATTTCGCGGTCTCGCCCGTCACCACAATGGCGTACGCTTTCTGTGCCCGCGCATAAAACGCATAACGGTCAATACGCGTAATCCCCTCCCCTTCCGCCTCACCAAAGAGTGCGTTGCGATAGCGCGCTTCGACCTGGATATCGAGCGTATCCCCGTCGACAGGGGCCATCATCACCAGCGGTGGCGCATAGCTGTCCAGTTCAAACAGCGGTATCACCGCGGCCAGCAAATCGCTGATGAGCAGGCCATCTGCGCGGATCGTCTTTGGCCCCAGGCTGTGTGCGGGAAAGTGAGCATCTGCAAAAATAATCTCGTCACCATGACCCATCTCTGCCAGCGTTTTCAGCAGCTCGGGTGAAATCAGAGGGGATATCGTTTTAAGCACAAGGTTGCTCCTCAGGATAGAAATAACGGTAACGATAGTGGACCCGATCGCGAGCAGCCTCAGCGCTGGCCGTTTCTCCGACGCCCCACCATCCGTACAAAGACGCCCCCAGCACGGTCGTATCAGCCTCTTCAAGAACCTTCACCGGGATCCCAAGCGCATTGGACTTGAGCTGATTCCACAGCATATTGCGGCTACCTCCCCCCACCAGCAGGAGTTCACGCGCCTTAAATTGCGCGATCGCCTCCAGCGCCAGGCATTTTTCTTGCAGATGCACCGTGAGTCCTTCCAGGGCTGCGCGGTAAAAATGGGCTGGCGTGGTGGTGAGCGTAACGCCCTGCCAGCCGGCGAGTGGAGAGTCGAGCAGTTGGGTATTCATCGTGACGCCATCCGCGCCGTTCGGAATTGCCGCCGCCTGAGCCAGAATAGTGTCCCAGTCGGTACCAGGCGACCAGAACAGCGCGCGGATCCACTCCAGTACGCCAGACGCCAGATATTGCATTCCCGGATTATAGAGCCCCGTCCGGCTATCCAGTTCGCAGGTCGCGCCCGGGTATTGCCCCAGCAAAGCGGTATCAACCTGCGTGGTGCGCGCCATTAAAATCTCCCAGGTACCCGAAGAGAGAACTGGCTCATTAATTCCCGCTCCGGCGCCAAAAAGGGCAAACTGCGTGTCGTGCCCGGCGGAGATCACCGGCACACCGCAAGGCAATCCGAGCCTGGATGCAGCGTCGGGCCGCAATTCACCAATCCTTTCTCCGGGGGAAACCAGCGGCGGGAAAAGGGAATGAGGCACGCCGATCTTGCTTAAGATCGTTTCGCTGAAGCGCTGCCGATGCAGATCGAACATCTGACTGGTACCGGCCATCGTGAGATCGGTCGTCATCTTTCCGGTCAGGCGATGGTTGATTAGCGAGGAGATAAAAAGCCAGGCGTGAGCACGCTGTAACAGATCGGGACGGTTGTCCTGAAGCCAGCCTAGCTTATACAACGTGTTGAAACTAAACTGCCCAACGCCGGTGATCTGCTGTAGTTCTGCCGGGGAGCATGAACGGGCAACCGCTTCCATCACCGGCACGGTTCGCGGGCACTTCCAGCTGATGATCGGGTAAAGCAGTTCTCCCCGCTCATCTACCAGTGCGCCATCCACGCCAAAGGTCGTCACACTCATTCCGCACAGGTGATGCTCGCTCAGCGCTGCGCTGATTTTCTGACAACAGACGGCAAACCGTTGCATGATGGCGTCGAGCGACCACTGGTGCCAGGCCGGATTTTCAGCGGCGCTTTCGCTTTCGTTCGCCACTGCGGCGCGCGCCACAATATTCCCTTCGGGATCCAGCGCAATGGCGCGCACGTTCGTCGCGCCACAATCGAGAACCAGAAAACATTTTTTCATCGCGGTCCCCACAGGCTGCCAGCCCGCCGGAGCAGGCTGGCAGG
The DNA here is from genome assembly GCF_048283985.1 of Enterobacter cloacae complex sp. 6730903. Classification (NCBI taxonomy): domain Bacteria; kingdom Pseudomonadati; phylum Pseudomonadota; class Gammaproteobacteria; order Enterobacterales; family Enterobacteriaceae; genus Enterobacter; species Enterobacter cloacae complex sp. 6730903. The sequence goes on from NZ_JBLVXX010000003.1 coordinate 159,647, forward strand.
CCGGATTAATGTTTGTATAACGGTCCGTAATTTTCACAGGCGCGGTAATCCTGCCCTTCCGGATCCATACCGTGAGCGCCCCAGGCCGTCGGCCGATAAATCAGCGCCTCCGGTACGTTATGCATGCATACAGGGATGCGCAGCATGGACGCCAGGGTGATGAAATCAGCGCCGACGTGCCCGACGGTTAATACCCCGTGGTTAGCGCCCCAGTTCGCCATCACTGAATAGACGTCGCTGAACGGGCCTTTACCGGTCAGGCGTGGGGCAAACCAGGTGGTGGGCCAGGTTGAATCGGTGCGCTTATTCAGAATGTCATGTACGTGTTCCGGCAGCTCAACACTCCAGCCTTCCGCTATCTGTAATACCGGACCCACACCCTTGATGAGGTTTACGCGGGTCATGGTAAATGGCACGCCACCCCGGGTGAGGAAGTTTGATGAGAAACCGCCCCCGCGGAAGTATTCATGCACCGCCGGACACCAGTGGGTTGCGGCCAGGCACGCGTTGGCTTCCTGCTCAGTAATGTCCCAGTGTGGTTTCAGGGTCGGTTTCCCCTCGGCGTCTTTCTGCTCCGCTGTACCGTCCAGCGCCGCCGAGCCGGAGTTGATCAGATGAATAATGCCGTGCTCAGCCCGTCCAGTGAGCTTCTGGCCGGTAACACGCTCAACCGACTCCGGCGACCAGTAGGTGCGTACATCAGCAAAAATCTGCGCGGTGCCGGTCATCAGATGCCCAAACAGCATCGCTACCCCGTTAAGGCTGTCATTTTCCGTCGCCACTACCAACGGCTGGCGAATACCGTTCCAGTCGAAAGAGCTGTTCAGCAGCGCCTCTGCGGTATCGCCATTTGGATACTGATCCGTCCAGTGGCGCTGCCCCTGGAAACCGGACGCAATGGCGTTATAGCCCAGCGATTCCTCCACGCGGCCCATCGCAGCGAGTTTAGGGTTGCCCTGCATCATGTCGCGGATGCACATCGCCATTAGCAGGCTCTCCCGCAGGATCGCGGCATTTTCCTGTTCATTGCGACGATAATGCTCTGCGTTTTTATCCTCGCCGAAACGGAAATGTGCCTTCGCCCAGCTCAGGGCCAGCTCAAGTTCTTGTTCGTCGTAAATCTTATGATCGATGCGGCGACGCAGTTCGGTCATATCCACCGCCTGCACCTTCATCCCCAGCCAGGATTCAAAGAAGTTGTGATCGACAATCGAGCCCGCGATCCCCATTGAGACCCCGCCCACCGACAGATAACTTTTCCCCTTCATGCTGGCGACCGCCAGGCCCGCCCGGGCGAAGCGCAACAATTTTTCCTCAACGTCTGCCGGGATGGTCTCGTCGCCCGCATCCTGTACATCGTGGCCGTAAATGGAAAACGCCGGGATCCCTTTCTGGTTATGCGCTGCCAGCGCCGCTGCGAGGTATACCGCCCCCGGACGCTCGGTGCCATTAAAGCCCCAGATCGCTTTCGGGCGCAGCGGATCCATATCAATGGTTTCACTCCCGTAACACCAGCAGGGGGTGATGGTGATCGTCAGACCAACGTGGCACGTGCTGAACTTCTCTTCGCAAGCGGCGGATTCCGCCATTCCGGCAATGCAGCTGTCGGCAATTACGCACTCTACGGGCGTACCGCAGGGGTGGCGTAATTTTTCACTGAGTAGCGCCGCCGTGGCTTTCGCCATGTTCATGGTCTGCTCTTCCAGAGACTCACGTACGCCCATTCGGCGGCCATCAATAACAGGTCGAATGCCAATCCGGGGTAACGCTTTTATCGTTTTCATAGCCCTTCCTCACGTTGGTTAACCTCTCCGTCTCAGGGGCATAGCCGTGAAAAAGCGCCCGGGCAGCACCGTGAACGGAAAGCGGTGAAATTTGCTAACTCGAATTAGCTTAGGGTTCTCACTAAAAATGAGACAAGATAAATGTGCAGAATCTGTGAGCAGTTTCACGATGAGAGGTCAAAATTCGATCAGCGTCAGGTATTACGATTCAGCAAAAACTAAACATACCGTTTAAATTCAATTAAATAACAAAATACCTTTGCACGACGTCACAATTTGAATACAAATGATTTGGCTAAATTATGACCCTAAAATAGCTTTTAAGGACGAAAGCTAAGTCGAGTTAGCTTAATAACTAAATCACTGTGGCTTGTGATTCATTGCCTTTCCAACACAGGAATTTTGCAATGTCAGAGACTCTTATTCAGATGACGCGCATCACCAAACGCTTTCCCGGCGTGCTGGCGCTGAATCAGGTTGATTTCGATTTACGCCGCGGCGAAGTTCATGCCCTGTTAGGTGAAAACGGTGCCGGCAAATCGACGCTGATGAAAATATTATCCGGTGTTTACCAACCCGATTCCGGTGAAATTCGCTTTGAAGGGCAATCCGTATCATTCAGCGATCCGCTAAGTGCTCAGCACGCAGGTATTACGATTATCCATCAGGAATTTAATCTCTTTCCCGATTTAACCGTGGAAGAGAATATCTTTATTGGCCGTGAATTCTGCAAAAATAGTCGCTGGCAGTTAGATAAACGCGCCCAGCGACAGGCGGTTGAGAAAATACTGCACACGCTGAATTTAAAAATCGCCCCGGACGCCCGCGTCAGTGAATTAACCGTAGCCCAGCAGCAGATGGTGGAAATTGCCAAAGCGATTTCGGTCAATGCCAAAGTGCTAATAATGGATGAACCCACCGCCGCGCTGACCGAAAGTGAAATCGAGAGTTTATTTGACGTCACGCGGATGCTCAAGGCTCAGGGCACGGGGATAGTCTACATCTCGCACCGTCTGGAAGAATTGGCGCTGATCGCCGATCGCGCGACCGTCATGCGCGACGGACAATACATCGCCACCGTAGATTATGAAACGGTTCAGATCGGCGAGCTTATCGCCATGATGGTTGGCCGCAATCTCGATAACATCTACCCAAAACGCCCGCCGCATCAGCGCAGAGAAAAAGTGCTGGAGGTGAACGGCCTGACGCGAAATGGTGTACTGCACGACATCAACTTTACCCTCTGGCGCGGTGAGATCCTCGGCCTCGCTGGCTTAATGGGCGCAGGCCGAACGGAACTGGGCCGGGCCCTGTTTGGCGCCGATGCGATCGACGCCGGTACCCTGACGCTGAACGGCACCCCCACACGGATTAAAGACGTGGCTGACGCCATTGAGAAAGGCATCAGCTATTTAACAGAAGACCGCAAAAAAGAGGGACTCGCCCTCGGCCTTTCCGTTGAGATGAACATTATGCTCGGCAATTACCCGGACTACGCCGGCGCCGCGGGTAATGTCGATGAAAAACGCTGCCGGGAGTCCAGCCAGAAACTGGTGGATGCGCTGCGAATAAAAACGCCGCATCTGGAACAGGCGGCACTGAATTTAAGCGGCGGTAATCAACAGAAGATCATTATTGCCCGCTGGGTCTGTAAAGATACCGATATTTTAATTTTTGATGAGCCAACCCGGGGAATTGATGTTGGCGCCAAGCTGGAAATTTATGAACTAATGAACCGCCTTGTCGCTAAAGGTAAATCGATCATCATGATTTCATCCGAACTGCCGGAAGTATTAGGAATGTGCGACCGCATACTTGTGATGCGCAGCGGCCACATTGCCGGCGAAATAGAGGCTGAGCACGCCACCCAGGAAAAAATCATGCAATACGCCACGCTGGAGGATTAATCATGTCCGTTACCGTTCCATCGCCGCAAAGCGGAAGTCATACGATGAAAATAAATAAAGCGCTCCTGATGCGTCTGGCGCCTCTTTTTAGCCTGGTATTGCTGGTTCTGTTTTTCAGCTTCAGCTCACCGTTCTTCTTTAATACTGAAAATATCATGACTATCGCCCTGCAAACGGCGGTGATTGGCATCATGGCCATTGGCGTAACCTTTGTGATTATTACCGCCGGGATCGACCTGTCGCTCGGATCGGTGGTGGCGTTCTCAGGGGTTGCGGTGGGCATCGCCGCCGGGTTTGGTATGCCGCTGCCGGTCTGTATTCTGGCAGGCGTGCTCGCCGGCGGGCTTTGCGGCTATGTGAACGCGTTTCTGGTCACCAAAATGACCATACCACCGTTTATTGCCACCCTCGGCTTAATGATGTCGGTACGCGGCATCAATATGGTGATGACCGATGGCCGCGCGATTTATTTTTCTGACTACCCGCAGTTCAAGTTGCTAGCGCAGGGTCGCCTGTTCGACGTCCTGCCTTACCCGGTGTTCTACCTGGTCATCGTGGCACTGATCGCCATGTGGATCCTGAAGAAAACGGTGATGGGCCGCTATATCTACGCTGTCGGCAGCAATGAAACGGCGGCACATCTTTCCGGGATCAAAGTCCAGCGAGTGAAAATTTTCGTTTACGCCTTATGCGGCCTGTTAACCGGCGTGGCCGGGGTGATCCTCGCCTCTCGTCTCAATTCAGGCCAGCCAACCGTAGGCGTGGGTTATGAGCTGGAAGCCATTGCGGCGGTAGTGATCGGCGGTACCAGTCTGATGGGCGGCGTGGGCACGATTGGCGGCACCGTCATAGGCGCGTTCATTATGAGCGTGCTGAAAAACGGCCTCAATCTCATGGGCGTGTCCCAGTTCTGGCAGATGGTGGCGATGGGCGTGGTCGTCGTTGCCGCCGTCTACCTGGACACGTTACGTAAAAGAATGCGTTAGGTTCTCGATACAACAAGCCCTGCCAACCCTACAACGGAGCAAAATAATGAAAACCAGCCATATCCTGAGCGCCCTGTCGCTCGTTGCCATCCTGTCCAGCAGCGCGCTGGCAAAAGATTTAAACCTGCCGGTAGTCAGTAAAGGTTACCAGCACGAATTCTGGCAGACGGTCAAAATGGGGACGGAAGCTGCCGCAAAAGAGTTGGGTGACAAAACCAGCTACGTTGGCCCTGCCGATGAAACGCAAATCGCCGAGCAGATCCAGTTAGTCGAAAACACCATGGCACAAAAGCCAAACGGCCTGTTGCTGGCCGCGCTTGATGCAAACGCCCTTGCCCCGCTGGTCGAAACCGCCAACAGCCGGGGGATCAAAGTGGTGACCTTCGACTCGGGCGTGAACTCCGATATCCCGGCCAGCTTTGTCGCCACCAATAACCGTAAGGCGGGCGCACAGGCTGCGGATGCGCTGGCGGAGCAGGTAGGCCAGAAGGGGAAAGTGGGTATTATCGCCCACGTAGCCGGAACGACGTCCGCCATTGAGCGCTCTGAAGGATTCAGCGAGCGAATGAAAGAGAAGTACCCGAATATTCAGGTACTGCCGGTGCAATATAGCGATGGCGACCCGCAAAAAGCGATGGATAAAACCATTGATATGGTTCAGGCCAACCCGGATATCGCCGGTATTTATGCCACCAACGAAGGCTCAACCCTGGGCGTTGCGAACGCTATCGACAGCCAGAATCTGAAGGGCAAAGTGAAAGTCATCGGTTTTGACAGCACCGAAGCCATCATTAACTTCCTCAAAAACGGCGTGATTCAGGGCTTCGTGGTGCAGGACGCGTACCAGATTGGTTATCAGGGCATAAAGGCGCTGAACGCGGTGATTTCCGGACAGACGGTGGCTAAAGAAATTGATATTCCAGTGAAATATGTCAATGCGCAGAATATCAACACCCCTGAAATTGATAAACTGTTACATCCGTTTGGTAAAAAATAAGGAAGTTCATGATGAGTGACGGCTATTTCCTCGGGGTCGATGTGGGTTCAGCCAGCGTTCGTGCTGGGGTTTACTCTGCGCAAGGCGAGCGTTTGAGCTTCGCGACCCGTCCGATTTCGCAGTTTCACGCCAGCAACGCGCGCGTGGAACAGTCCTCCGCGGAGATCTGGCAGCAGGTTTGCGCGGTGGTGCGGGAAGCCGTCGACTCCTCTGGGATCTCACCCGACGCCATTCGTTCGATTGGCTTCGACGCCACCTGCTCGCTGGTCGCGCTGGATGCTGAGGGTAACGGCCTGAGCGTGTCCCCCGACAGTCCGGCATCGCAGGACATCATTATGTGGATGGATCATCGTGCTCACGAAGAAACCGTTCGCATCAATGCCACACGCGATCCGGCCCTGTGCTACGTGGGCGGCGAGGTGAGTATTGAAATGGAACTGCCAAAACTGCTGTGGTTGCAGCGACATCATCCTGAAACCTGGAATCAGGCCTGGCGCTTTTTCGACCTTGCCGATTTTCTGGTCTGGAAAGCGACGGGCCAGGACGCCGCCAGCCTGTGCACCCTCACCTGCAAATGGAACTACCTTGCGCATGAGGCGCAGTTCAGCGAATCGCTGCTCAGGGAGGTGGGGCTGGAGACCTTACTGACAAAAATTCCCGATACTATTCTGGACGTCGCTGAATGCGTCGGGAAACTCAGCCCACAGGCAGCGCAAGCTCTGGGGTTGCCCGAAGAGGTGGTTGTGGCAAGCGGCATGATCGATGCCCACGCGGGTGGCGTGGCGCTGACGGGCTCACACCCGGAGGGCACGCTGGCGCTCATCAGCGGAACCTCGAACTGCCATATGCTTGCCAGTCAGACGGAGATCCATACGCCCGGCGTCTGGGGGCCTTACTGGAGCGCCATGCTGCCGGGCTACTGGCTGACGGAAGGCGGGCAAAGTGCTGCCGGGGCGCTGGTCGACTGGACGTTGCGCGAGCACGGAGCCAGCGCAGACCTGTTTGCAAAAGCAGAAGCGGCGCAACGCCATCCGGTGGCGCTGCTCAACGACTGGGTAGCCGCACTTGAACAGGAAGAAAAATATCCCACCCGCAACCTGCACATTCTGGCCGATCACCACGGCAACCGCTCGCCGCGTTCGCGTCCGGATGCTCGGGGCAGCGTGGTCGGTCTGACATTAGAAACAGGTGAACGTGCGCTGGCGAGGCTCTACCTGGCCACGCTACAGGCCATAGCCTATGGCACACGACATATTATGGATACCCTGAAACATCACGGGCACACCTTGTCGCGCATTGTCATTTGTGGAGGAGCCACCCATAACCGGCTCTGGCTGCGGGAGTATGCCGATGCCACGGGCTGCGATATTCATCTCTTAGCCGAAGAAGATGCCGTCACTCTCGGCGCGGCCATTTGCGGCGCTGTGGCGAGCGGTGCATGGGCAACGCTCACCGATGCCACCCGGGAAATGGTCAAAGCCGGCGACATCATCACCCGTCGGCCGGAAACCGCGGCTTTCCACCGGCAAAAATATGAGGCGTACCTGATGCTGTGGACCCAGCAGCAGGCGCTTAATCTCCTGATGCAGCAGGAAATGTAATGGCAGGATGCGTATGCTTTATCAGCAGTTTTTTACGTACGTTAAGGATTGAGGCGTAGCGATGGCCAAAACAGTTGAACAGATAGCGAAGGATCTGAATTTATCCGTCACCACCGTGCGGCTGGTACTGAGCGGGAAAGCCGAACAGTATCGGATCAGCGTGAAAACACAGTCCCGAATTAATGAACACGTCGAGCGCTTCGGCTATATCCTCAACCATTCGGCGCGCAGTCTTAAGCTAAACAAAACCGAGACGCTGGGGCTCATCGTGCCCAACATCTCGAACGTGTTCTTTGCAACGCTCGCCGAGAAACTCGAACTGCGCTGCCGCCGTTCGGGCTACCAGCTGATGATCAGCTGTACTTACAACGATGTGGATTACGAAAACAAGCTGGTAAAAGCCCTGATGGCGCGCAACGTGGACGGCTTGTTTATCGTTCCCTCAACGCTGGAAAACCAGCAGCATCATTTGCGGCAGATCCAAAAACCACTGGTGCTCCTCGACCGGGATTTTGGCTTTACTGACAACGCGCTGGTTGAGAGTCATAACGAGGCCGGGGGGGATGAACTGGCCCGCAACATGCTGGCAGAGAGAAAAACGCCGCTCTGGTTCCTTGTGGGCGATACCGCACTGCCCAGTATTACGGACCGTCTGAACGGCTACTTACAGGCCCTGAAAACAGCCGGTATTCACCATCGCGAGTGGGTCATCGAAGGGCCGGACAATACGCCGGAGGGCGGATATGCCCTGATGGATTCGCTTATCGACAGCCAGGGTGTTCCGCAGGCATTTATCGCCTCATCGTTACCCGTTCTGGAAGGGGCAATCGAAGCCCTGCGGACGCGTACCGGCACCGTGCCCCAACACATCAATATCGGCACCTTCGATGAGCACCCCATGCTGGGGTTCCTGCCTAACAGCGTCTGGTCCATGCAGCAGGATGAAGATACCTGGGCGGAAAAAGCGTTTGAACTGATGCAGCGAGCCATCGACGGCGAAGCGGTCAACGAGACGGCGAAAGTCGATATGAAGCTGGTCAAACGTTCCCGCCAGTAAAAATAAAACTGTACCCGGAGAATAAAAAATGGAACGAGCCCGATTAGCCAGAGACATTATCGACACCTGCCTTGAGATGACCCGCATGGGGTTAAATCAGGGCACCGCCGGCAATATCAGCGTTCGCTATCGCGACGGCATGCTGATTACGCCGACCGGAATTCCCTACGAGCATCTGACCGAAGAGAGTATCGTCTATGTAGATGCACAGGGGCGACACGAAGAAGATAAACTGCCCTCCAGCGAATGGCGTTTTCATCAGGTTGTGTATCAGACCCGCCCGGATGCTAACGCCGTCGTCCATAACCATGCGGTTAACTGTACCGCCGTCTCGATACTCAACCGCCCCATTCCTGCTATTCACTATATGATTGCCGCCGCCGGGGGAAACTCCATTCCCTGCGCCCCTTACGCGACCTTCGGGACGCGCGCGCTGTCAGAGCATGTCGCGGTCGCGTTACGCGATCGCAAAGCGACGCTCTTGCAGCACCACGGCCTGATAACCTGCGAAGAAAATCTTGAAAAGGCACTGTGGCTGGCGCAGGAGGTAGAGGTGCTGGCAAAACTCTACCTGACCACGCTGGCGATAGTGGATCCCGTTCCGGTACTCAGTGACGATGAAATTGCCATTGTTCTTGAGAAATTCAAAAGCTACGGATTGCGCGTCGAGGCGTAATTTTTTTATCCGGGGGTGCTTTTATCACACCCTCGTAATATCTCTTAAACAAACACCTATTTACCGCACTTATCACCCCGCCTAAACTATGGCCTGCTTTTTGGTAGAGGTGGTAATGAACGATTATAAAATGACGCCAGGCGAACTGCGTGCGACCTGGGGTTTAGGGACTGTTTTCTCGCTGCGGATGCTTGGCATGTTTATGGTCCTGCCCGTTCTGACCACATATGGCATGGCGTTACAGGGCGCCAGCGAAGCGCTGATCGGTCTGGCGATTGGTATCTACGGTCTGGCGCAGGCGATATTCCAGATCCCCTTTGGCCTGCTCTCCGACCGCGTGGGTCGCAAACCGCTGATTGTCGGCGGGCTGCTGGTGTTTGTACTTGGCAGCATCATCGCCGCCCTCTCCCACTCCATCTGGGGAATTATTCTTGGGCGCGCCCTGCAAGGTTGCGGGGCGATTGCCGCCGCCGTGATGGCGCTGCTGTCAGACTTAACCCGCGAGCAAAACCGCACCAAAGCCATGGCGTTTATCGGCGTCAGCTTCGGGGTCACGTTTGCCATTGCCATGGTGCTGGGGCCTGTCATCACTCATGCGCTCGGCCTGCACGCCCTGTTCTGGATGATTGCGGGGCTGGCGACCATCGGGATCGCACTCACGCTGTGGGTTGTGCCTGACAGTAAAAACCATGTCCTGAACCGTGAATCCGGGATGGTGAAAGGCTGCTTCAGCAAAGTCATCGTCGAGCCGCGCCTGCTTAAGCTGAACTTCGGCATTATGTGCCTGCACATTCTGCTGATGTCCACCTTCGTCGCCCTGCCCGGTCAACTTGCCGCAGCCGGTTTCCCGGCGGCAGAGCACTGGAAAATTTATCTGGTCACAATGCTGATCTCGTTTGTCTCCGTTGTGCCCTTCATTATTTACGCCGAAGTGAAGCGCAAAATGAAACGCGTCTTCGTGGGCTGCGTGGCGTTACTGCTGATTGCCGAGATTGTGCTGTGGGGCGCCGGCCCGCATTTCTGGGAACTGATCGCCGGCGTACAGCTGTTCTTCCTGGCGTTTAATCTGATGGAAGCCCTGCTGCCGTCGCTTATCAGCAAAGAGTCTCCGGCAGGATACAAAGGCACCGCGATGGGCATTTACTCCACCAGCCAGTTTCTCGGCGTGGCGATCGGCGGGTCGCTCGGCGGCTGGGTGGACGGTCTGTTTGACTCCCAGACCGTTTTCCTCGCCGGTGCGCTGCTGGCGATGCTCTGGCTGTTTGTTGCCAGCACCATGAAAGAGCCGCGCTATGTAAGTAGCCTGCGGGTAGAAATTCCCGATGACGTGGCAATCGGTGACGCCTTAAAACAGCGTCTGGAAGCGACAGAGGGCGTGAGCGAAGTGCTGATTGTCCCGGAAGAGCGCAGTGCGTATGTCAAAATTGACAGCAAAGTGACTAACCGCTTTGAGGTGGAGCAGGCGCTGAAGGCCTGAAAAAATGCCCGGTTTAGCCGGGCATGATTGTCTTAATCGCGGAAGTTTTTAAACTGGAATGGCTGACCGAGATCGCCGCCACGCACCAGCGCCATCACGGATTGCAGGTCATCACGGGATTTTCCGGTCACGCGGATCTCTTCACCCTGGATCTGCGCCTGCACTTTGAGCTTACTGTCTTTGATAAGCTTAACGATTTTTTTCTGCACCGCGCTCTCAATCCCCTGCTTCAGCTTCGCTTCCACAAACCAGGTTTTGCCGCTGTGAACAAAATCTTCCGGTACATCGAGTGAGGTCCCTTCAATGCCGCGCTTGAGCAGCTTGGCGCGCAGGATATCCAGCAACTGGTTAACCTGGAAATCAGACTCGCTCAGGACTTTGATCGTCTTGTTCGCGTCGTTCAGTTCAATGGTCGCCTCAACGCCACGAAAATCGAAACGTGACTCAACCTCACGGACAGCATTTTCTACGCCGTTACGCGCTTCCTGCAAATCAACTTCAGAAACAATATCGAAAGATGGCATCTTTTCTTCTCCCTTCATTTTTGTTGCGTTGCATAATACCCGCAACGAGGCATAACGAGAAGCTTAGCTGATGGCGCTATACTTAGCGTCATAGCACCTGGCGCCGTTGCAGGTGAGGAGGAACGATGAAAGTAACAGTGCTTGGATGCGGAGCCCTTGGCCAACTCTGGCTTACAGCGCTATGCAAACAGGGACACGACGTTCAGGGCTGGCTGCGAATTCCCCAGCCCTATTGCAGTGTGAACGTGATTGGTACAGACGGTTCAATTTTTAACGAGTCTTTGACGGCAAACGATCCGGAATTTCTTGCCACCAGCGATTTGCTGCTGGTCACGCTGAAGGCCTGGCAGGTCTCCGATGCGGTGAAAAGCCTGGCCGCCCAGTTACCTGAAAGCACGCCAATCCTGCTGATTCACAACGGTATGGGTACCATTGAAGAGCTAAAATCTGTCCGGCAACCGCTGCTGATGGGGACAACCACCCACGCGGCACGTCGCGACGGTAACGTCATTATCCATGTAGCCAGTGGTATCACCCATATCGGTCCTGCGCGTGAACAGCCCGGCGATTACAGCTATCTTGCGGATACCCTGCAAAGCACGCTGCCTGACGTCGCCTGGCACAATAACATTCGCGCGGAACTGTGGCGCAAACTGGCGGTCAACTGTGCGATCAATCCGCTGACCGCCCTGCTGGATTGCCCTAACGGTGAACTGCGCCAGCATCCCGATCGGGTAGCGCTGATTTGCCGGGAAGTTGCCGCCGTCATTGAACGCGAAGGCTACCACACCTCAGAGTCCGATTTACGTTATTATGTCGACCAGGTCATTGAGAGTACGGCAGAAAATATCTCCTCAATGTTGCAGGATATCCGGGCTATGCGGCATACCGAAATTGATTACATAACCGGTTATCTGTTAAAACGCGCCCGGGCACACGGTATTACCGTTGCGGAAAACAGCCGTCTGTTTGAGTTAGTAAAACGAAAGGAGAGTGAGTATGAGCGCATCGGCACTGGTATGCCTCGCCCCTGGTAGCGAAGAGACAGAAGCGGTCACCACCATTGATTTGCTGGTGCGTGGTGGTATTAAGGTTACTACCGCCAGCGTCGCCAGCGACGGAAGTCTGGCGATTACCTGCTCGCGTGGGGTGAAGATCCTGGCGGATGCACCGCTTGTACAGGTGGCGGACGGTGATTACGACATTATCGTTCTGCCGGGCGGTCTGAAGGGGGCAGAGTGTTTCCGCGACAGCCCGCTGCTGGTTGAAACCGTTCGTCAGTTTCATCTTTCCGGGCGTATCGTCGCGGCAATCTGTGCGGCCGCAGGCACGGTGCTGGTTCCGCACGACATTTTCCCCATCGGCAATATGACCGGCTTCCCTGGCCTGAAGGACACCATTCCGGAAGAGCAGTGGGTGGATAAACGCGTGGTCTGGGATCCACGCGTTAACCTGCTCACCAGCCAGGGGCCGGGCACCGCCATTGATTTTGGCCTGAAGATTATTGACCTGCTGGTCGGGCGCGAAAAAGCGTACGAAGTGGCGTCATCACTGGTGATGGCGGCGGGGATTTATAATTACTATGAAGAGTAGTGCATAAAAAAAGCCGGGTGGCGGCTACGCCTTACCCGGCCTACAAATGCACGGTACCGTAGGCCCGGTAAGCGAAGCGCCACCGGGCGAGAAACTACGGGCGATACACCTTCACATTGGCGAAGCCCTGCTCACGCAGATACAGCGCCTGCAAACGGCTCATGACCCCACGTTCGCACCACAGCAGATACGTTTTGCTCTGGTCGAGATCGCCAAACTGGGTGCTCAGCTTGTAGAACGGCAGCGAAACCACTTCCACGCCTTCCACCTGCAACGGCTTGTCATCCTGCTCATCAACAGAACGGATATCCAGAATCGTATCGTTAGCACCGAAGCCGCTGACCGTCTCTACCTCAACCACTTCCTGCTCGGTCTGCTGGGCGATCTCACGGATATCGATGTTGGACGCTTCCGCCACCACTTTTTCCAGGATGCTGAAATCGAAGTTCTCTTCTTCCGCTTCGATCTTCGCCTTCACCGCTTTAATGGTTGGACTTTTTGAAATCACACCGCAATATTCCGGCATGGTACGGGCAAAATCTTCAGTACCGATTTTACGCGCCAGATCGATGATGTGCTCTTTATCGTGAGAGATCAGCGGACGCAGGATCAGCGTATCAGACACGTTGTCGATAAGGCGCAGGTTGGTCAGCGTCTGGCTGGAGACCTGCCCCAGCGCTTCACCGGTGACCAGCGCCTGCACGCCGTAGCGCTCAGCCACTTTGGACGCCGCACGCACCATCATACGTTTCAGGACCACGCCCATCTGGCCGTCGTCCACTTTTTCGAGGATTTCGCCGACCACCGGCTCAAAGTTGATCGCCACAAAACGCACGCGGTGAGAGCTGCCGAAGCGGTTCCACAGGTAATGCGCCACCTGACGTACGCCGATTTCATGCGCCGCGCCGCCCAGGTTAAAGAAGCAGTAGTGCACGCGGCAGCCGCGACGCATCAGCATATAGCTGGACACGCCGGAGTCGAACCCGCCGGAGATCAGCGACAGCACATCTTCCTGAGTGCCGATAGGGAAACCGCCAATCCCTTCGTAACGGCCCTTGACCAGCAGCAGGCGATCGTTTTCGATCTCAAGGTTAACGGTGACGTCCGGGTTAGTCAGGCGCACGCGCGCCGTTTCAACGTGCTGGTTCAGACCTCCGCCGACGTAGCGCTCAACCTCGATAGAGCTAAACTCATGCTTACCCCGGCGCTTCACGCGCACGCAAAACGTTTTCCCTTCGATCTGGTCGCGGTACTGTACCAGCGCCTTTTCGAAGATATCGTGCATATCGGTGAAGGGAACGTCTTCCACTTCCAGAATATGGTGAATACCCGGGATACGGGTCAGCGCGTCGCGAATATCAAGACGTTTGTTTTCGTCTTTCGCGCGGACTTCAACGTGATCCCAGTGACGCACCACGGCGAGCGTTTCGTCGTAGTGTTTTAATACGTTACGAATGTTCCCGGTGAGAATTTTAATAAAGCGCAAACGCACGGATTGGCTTTTGATGGTGATTTCAGGGAACAATTTAATGATAAACTTCATGGCGGCAATGTTTCTTAGGCAAGCTTATAAAGGCTTGTAGTGGAAAATGATACAGCAGCCCACACCCGTGGCTGCATCCAGGCGCGCAAGTATACCACCATCGCGCCACTCGCGTTATTTGATAATTGCCCCGAGTCCGTTACCATGTCAGGGCGAAAAATTTAAGAGTCAATTCACTATGCCGAAGAAAAACGACGCACCGGCCAGTTTCGAAACTGCGCTGAGTGAACTGGAGCAGATCGTTACCCGTCTTGAGAGCGGCGATCTCCCGCTGGAAGACGCGCTCAACGAATTTGAACGCGGCGTGCAGCTTGCGCGCCAGGGGCAGGTAAAACTCCAGCAGGCCGAGCAGCGTGTGCAGATCCTGCTTTCCGACAGCGAAGACGCTAAAACCACGCCATTCACACCGGACGCCGAGTAAATGGATTTTTCCAACGCGCTTCAGGCGCGCGTCATCCGCGCCAACGATGCGCTGCGCCGATTCATTGAGCCGCAGCCTTTTCAGAACACTCCACTGGTTGAAGCCATGCACTATGGCGCACTCTTGGGGGGTAAACGCCTGCGTCCGTTCCTGGTGTATGCCACGGGCAATATGTTCGGTATCAGCGATAACACGCTGGACGCCCCGGCAGCCGCCGTGGAGTGTATCCACGCCTATTCGCTGATCCATGATGATTTGCCGGCCATGGACGATGACGATCTGCGTCGCGGTCAGCCAACCTGCCATATCAAATTTGGCGAAGCGAATGCCATTCTGGCGGGGGATGCGCTGCAAACCCTGGCCTTTTCCATTCTGAGCGATGCGCCGATGGTTGAGGTGAGCGATCGCGATCGTCTGGCAATGGTGTCCGAACTGGCAATGGCCAGCGGCGTCGCCGGGATGTGCGGCGGCCAGGCGCTGGATTTAGAGGCTGAAGGGCGTCAGGTTACTCTGGAACAGCTGGAGCGCATCCACCGTCACAAAACGGGCGCACTGATTCGTGCAGCCGTTCGCCTGGGCGCGTTGAGCGCGGGTGAACGCGGGCGTAAAGCCCTGCCGATTCTGGACAGATACGCAGAAAGTATCGGTCTGGCATTCCAGGTTCAGGATGACATTCTGGATGTGGTGGGCGATACTGCAACATTGGGAAAACGTCAGGGTGCGGATCAGCAGCTTGGCAAAAGTACCTACCCCGCCCTGTTGGGCCTTGAGCATGCCCAACGTAAAGCCCGGGATCTGATAGACGATGCCCGCCGGTCGCTGAATGAGCTGGCCGCGCAATCGCTGGATACCTCGGCACTGGAAGCGCTAGCGGACTACATAATCCAGCGTGATAAATAAACTATAAATCTCGATGAGCCTTTGATGAGTTTTGATATTGCCAAATACCCGACACTGGCGTTAGTTGACTCCACTCAGGAGTTACGTCTGTTGCCGAAAGAGAGTCTGCCGAAGCTGTGTGACGAGCTGCGTCGCTACCTGCTCGACAGCGTTAGCCGCTCCAGCGGCCACTTCGCCTCCGGACTTGGCACGGTTGAGCTGACCGTGGCGTTGCATTACGTCTATAACACGCCGTTCGATCAGCTGATCTGGGATGTCGGCCACCAGGCCTATCCGCACAAAATTCTGACCGGACGTCGCGATAAAATTGGCACCATTCGCCAGAAAGGGGGCCTGCACCCGTTCCCGTGGCGCGGCGAGAGTGAATATGACGTGTTAAGCGTCGGTCACTCTTCCACCTCCATTTCTGCGGGCATTGGTATTGCCGTTGCCGCCGAAAAAGAGAATAAACAACGCCGCACCGTCTGCGTAATTGGCGACGGGGCGATCACCGCGGGGATGGCCTTTGAGGCCATGAACCATGCGGGCGATATCAAACCGGACATGCTGGTGATCCTCAACGATAACGAAATGTCGATCTCCGAGAACGTCGGCGCGCTGAATAATCATCTGGCGCAGCTGCTGTCCGGCAAGCTTTACTCCTCACTGCGTGAAGGCGGTAAAAAAGTCTTCTCCGGCGTACCGCCGATCAAAGAGCTGCTTAAGCGTACCGAAGAACACATCAAAGGCATGGTCGTGCCGGGTACGCTGTTCGAAGAGCTGGGCTTTAACTATATTGGCCCGGTGGACGGCCACGATGTGCTGGGCCTGGTGACGACGCTTAAAAATATGCGCGACCTGAAAGGCCCGCAGTTCCTGCACATCATGACCAAAAAAGGGCGTGGTTACGAACCGGCGGAAAAAGATCCGATCACCTTCCACGCGGTGCCTAAGTTCGACCATACCAGCGGCTGCCTGCCGAAAAGCAGCGGCGGGATGCCGAGCTACTCAAAAATCTTTGGCGACTGGCTGTGCGAAACGGCGGCGAAAGACAACATGCTGATGGCGGTAACGCCTGCCATGCGTGAAGGCTCCGGCATGGTCGAGTTTTCCAAAAAATACCCGGACCAGTATTTCGACGTCGCCATTGCCGAACAGCACGCGGTGACCTTCGCAGCGGGACTGGCGATTGGCGGCTACAAGCCGGTGGTCGCGATCTACTCTACCTTCCTGCAACGCGCCTACGATCAGGTTATCCATGACGTTGCCATCCAGAAGCTGCCGGTGCTGTTTGCTATCGATCGCGCGGGCATTGTGGGGGCTGACGGCCAGACGCACCAGGGCGCGTTTGATCTCTCCTTCCTGCGTTGCATCCCTGATATGGTGATCATGACGCCAAGCGACGAAAACGAGTGTCGTCAGATGCTGTATACCGGTTACCACTATCAGGACGGTCCCTGCGCGGTACGTTATCCACGCGGTAATGCCCTTGGCGTTGAATTACAGCCGCTGGAAAAACTGGATATCGGTAAAGGTCTGGTGAAACGCCGCGGTGAAAAAGTGGCGATCCTGAACTTTGGTACGCTGATGCCGGAAGCGGCAAAAGTCGCTGAAAACCTGAATGCGACGCTGGTCGATATGCGCTTCGTGAAGCCGCTCGATGAATCTCTGATTCTGAGCATGGCGGAAAGCCATGACGTGCTGGTCACGCTGGAAGAGAACGCCATCATGGGTGGCGCGGGAAGCGGCGTGAATGAAGTGCTGATGGCGAACCGTAAAGCCGTTCCGGTGCTTAACCTCGGTCTGCCGGACCACTTCATCCCGCAAGGCACCCAGGACGAGGCGCGCGCCGACATTGGTCTGGACGCCGCCGGTATCGAAGCTAAAATCCGCACCTGGCTGACCTGATCCCTCCCCTTTTCTGCTCCTGCTATGCTTAAACGTATTGTTTAAACAGCAGGAGCGGAACCATGCAATACACGACATTAGGAAAAACGGATCTTAAGGTGTCCCGGCTTTGCCTGGGATGCATGACGTTTGGCGAGCCTGACCGGGGAAATCATGCCTGGACGCTGCCGGAAGAGAGCAGCCGCCCCATCATCAAGCGCGCCATTGACGGCGGCATCAACTTCTTCGATACCGCCAACAGCTACTCCGACGGCAGTAGCGAAGAGATTGTGGGCCGCGCCCTGCGAGATTTTGCCCGTCGTGATGACGTTGTGGTCGCCACTAAGGTGTACTACCCGTCAGGCGATCTGGCGGAAGGCCTATCTCGCGCGCAGATCCTGCGTTCCATTGATGACAGCCTCAGACGCCTGAACATGGATTACGTCGACCTGCTGCAAATCCACCGCTGGGATTACAACACCCCGATCGAAGAGACGCTTGAAGCGTTGAACGACGTCGTGAAAGCCGGTAAAGCGCGCTACATCGGCGCATCGTCCATGCATGCCTCACAGTTTGCCCAGGCGCTCGATCTCCAGGCGCAGCACGGCTGGGCGCGCTTTGTCACCATGCAGGATCACTACAACCTGATTTACCGGGAAGAAGAGCGCGAGATGCTGCCGCTCTGCTACCAGGAAGGCGTGGCGGTGATCCCGTGGAGCCCGCTGGCGCGCGGAAGGTTAACCCGTCCGTGGGGGGAAACTACCGCCCGGCTGGTATCGGATGAAGTGGGTAAAAACCTGTATGACGATACAGAAGCCAGCGATGCGTTAATTGCCGAACGCTTAGCCGGGATCGCCGACGATATCGGTGCAACGCGCGCGCAGGTGGCGCTGGCGTGGCTGCTGAGCAAGCGCGGTGTCGCCGCGCCGATTGTGGGCACATCGCGGGAAGAACAGCTGGATGAGTTGTTAAGTGCGGTGGACTTATCGTTGACGCCGGAGCAGATTGCCGAACTGGAAACGCCGTATCAGCAGCATCCGGTGGTAGGGTTTAAATAAACACTTGCCGGGTGGCGGCTTCGCCTTACCCGGCCTACGATCGCACTTTATTTGTCTGTCTCTTATACACATCTCCGAGCCCACGAGACAT